>CAZQYL010000010.1:13475-18948 GCA_964597425.1 uncultured Ignavibacteriales bacterium
TATGCCATCAATAAATTCGGCGTTGTACTGGATAACTTCCCGTACAGCATACCTAATGTGACAACAATTACCAGCGGTGTTGCTGTTGCTGATCTTAACGGCGATAATATCGCCGAAGTGATATTCGGTACCGGTGATGGAAGAGTTTATGCTTACAGCATTAACGGCAAAGTACTTGATGGTTTCCCGATCAATACCGGCGGCAGAATAAGATCTACACCTGCCGTGGTTAATACCGGTGGTAATTTCGGTATAATGGTCTATTCAGAAGACGGCTATTTGTACGGCTATAAGACCCCCTGGGCTTACAATGATACCAAAGTATTATGGAAGAACTTCCTCAGGAATTCCGCTCATACAAATGACGGAGCCGGAAGTCTTACGACCATAACAAGCAACCAGCCGTGTCTGCCTTCTGATAAGGTATACAACTGGCCTAATCCTGCTTACGGCAAATCGACAAACATCCGCTATTTCTTAAATGGAGATGTAACAGGTGTCAGCATCAAGATTATGGATCTATCGGGTGAGCTTGTTACTACACTGGCCGGCACAACCAACAAAGGTCTTGATAACGAAGTGCAGTGGGATATATCAACTGTACAAAGCGGTATCTATATTGCTGTGCTTGAGTTGAGCGGCGGCTGCAGTGAAACTGCTTCAATTAAGATTGCAGTAGTAAAATAAAAATTGAATAATTTCTAAATTATAATGATTGTCCCGTAATATTTCTTTGCGGGACTTTTTTATGGATATAATTGTAAATACAATACTTGGTGTTTATCTGCTCATGCATTTCTTAATGCTTCTGGGATTGATAGCCAATTCCCGCAAAGCCAGGAAGTCATCCTTCGAGCCGAAAGTATCAGTCATAATCTGCGCAAAGGATGAGGAGTCAAGCATTGAAGATTGCATAAAGTCACTGCTTGAGCTTAATTATCCCAAAGATAAACTGGAAGCTATTCTTGTTAACGATAGATCAGTAGACAGAACAAAAGAAATAATGCTGGATTATTGCAGTAAGCATTCATCTCTGAAGTATTATGAAATTACCGAACCCCACGAAAAGCTTAAGGGAAAAACTAATGCGCTTGCTCAGGCTCTGAAAATTGCAACGGGAGAAGTTATATTTACTACTGATGCAGATATTGAGATCAATAAAAACTGGCTGCGCAGAATGCTGGATTATTACGATGATAAAACAGGCGTAGCCGCAGGATACTCTGTAATAATGCCAACAGGATTCTTTTACGGGCTGCAGTCAGCTGACTGGCTGTACCTCCTTTCTGTGGCTTCGGGGGGTGATGGCGTTGGCGTACCCATAAGCTGCGTAGGTAACAATATGTCATACCGCAGAGCCGCATATGATGAAGTTGGCGGATACGAAAAGTTAAGATTTTCCATCACCGAGGATTTTTTATTGCTGCAGAAAATAAACAAAGACTCATCATATAAGCGCACTGTATTCCCGGTTGATGATGATACCAAGAATGTTACACTGCCATGCCTCAATTTAACGCAGCTTTTCAGGCAGAAAAAGCGCTGGGCAATGGGCGGAATGGGTGAGTTCAATTTCGGTATAGTTGTAGGAGTGCTTTCTTGGCTGACGGGTGCCGTGATACTCACAGGCTGGGCATACTTAAGCCTGCAGTCATACCTGTTCTTCTTTATTGTTAAATTATTATTTGATTCGGTTTTCTTATTTCCGGCTATTAAGGAATTCAAAATGTACAGGGTTTATTTGTATATGCCTCTTTATGAAATTTACTTTGCTGTTTATGTCATCATAACCTCAGTGCTGATAGCTATGGATAGAAAAGTTGTTTGGAAAGATCAGAAGATCTAAGCTGCAGGATCGTTATGGTTTCATTCTGTTCAGCTGTAATATGAGTTTATTTCATCACCCAGGAATTTTATCGTCCACCCTATAACGCCAATATCATCAAGGTATCCCAGCAGCGGAGCGAAATCCGGCATAGCGTCTATAGGTGTAATAAAATAAACCAGCGCAGCTATTACTACAGATTTCCTGTACCACTTTACATCGCGGTCCATCATATATCGTTTCAGCGCCTTCAGATGACTTAATATCTTAAAGATACTTTTTTTGCTGGAAGCAATTTTTTTATCAACGCTTTGATTCAGCTCATCAGTTTCCTTCGGAGTAAGCGGACGCTCAGGGTAATATTCATCAAGGAAGTTAATATCTGAATTATCGGTTATTTCTATATTATTTTTCATCTTATAAACAGATCAACTAAGTTTAAATACGGTTTTGCGACAAACGAGATTATACCAATAAACACCTGCGAAAACCCCGGTACAAAGTTAAACAAAGCAAGTATGATAAATATTCCCATAAAGCCAATGCTGCGGTAGCGCATTGCCAGGTCATCGGGCAATATGTTGGCAAGCACGTGCGAGCCATCCAGCGGGGGAATAGGTATCATATTGAATACCGCAAGCGATACGTTGAGTATTATGCCCGCGTAAAACATCTTGATCATGTAATTAAGGAATTCAAACCCAAAGGAGCCTTCCAATGGATTGACTGAAGCTGTTATATAATAAAGTGCTATTGTAAATATTGAGCATAATAACGCTATCAGTAAATTAGATATTGGTCCTGCTATAGTTACCAGTGTATCATCTCTTTTAAAATTCCTGAAGTTGCGCGGATCAATTGGCACGGGCTTTGCCCATGCAATAAATACCCTGCCGGTTGCTATGATAGAGAACAAAGGAATGATTATTGACCCGAATAGATCGATATGCGGTATCGGGTTCAGCGTTATCCTGCCCAGGTCCTTCGCTGTGGTATCGCCGCATTTTAACGCAACCCATGCGTGAGCCATTTCGTGAATAACCACAGAAAAGATAAGTATAGGTATTATGTAAATATTTTCAGCGTATGATCTTAAGTCCATTAAGTATGTTTTCTTTTTATATTAGTATAACGCTCAGAATCTGATCACGGGAAACTTGGTTTTTGTGGTGACAGAAACAAATGAATTATCTTTCATGTAATTGTACTTCACAGAAAAATCGAGAATAAAGAGTGTGAACCCCAGACCTGCGCCAAAACTCACTTTTGATTCAGTTAACGGGAGACCCTCAAACGAACGGTTCTCGTCAAGATCCCTTTTTATATTATTGCTTTTTACATCTACAGAAATAAACGGCATTGTGAAGGATGTTCTGAAGATCTTTGAAAGCGAATAATCTATGTTAAGCCCGAACGAGAGTATCTTTGTCCTGTAACTGCTAAGCAGGTTAATAGTACGGAACTCATCGGGGGAGTTATATGAATAATAATTTACTTCGCCGCCTATAACAAACGGAAAAATTCCCGTTGAAGAGAACTCAAGCCGCCCAAGTATACCAAAAGTCGGATTTGCCGTTTCGCTGAACTTAGACATTGGAATTGCAATGCCCCCGCCCAAACCAAGGAATAATGCGCTGATGGTGCGCTTAGGAACAAGTTTCTTCTGCAGTGAATCAGCATAAGTAATTGTTTGGCTGCCCTTTGAATTCTGCAGTGAATATTTCTGTGAATAAGAAAGGTCAGGTTTAATCTGTTTTTGCGAAAATGTGTTTACCGTCAGTATTACAAGTACCAGGGGTAAGATGAGTTTAAGATTTATGGTTTTCAATATAAACTATTGTTTTATAATGTAGTTAGAAAATAATTTATATAAATTTGCTGATTGTGTTTTTGTTATGCTTTTCTTATTTAACGCCAGTTTAACGGTTTCAATTCCCATTAAAATATAGAATGTTAACAGCTCTTTATTGCTCTTCTTTAGCGCCTCGAGGTGATGCTTAACGGTTGAGATATCGTTTCTTTCTATTGGACCCGTAAGCGAGCCTTTGGCGCCGTGAACCGCTATATTGCCAAGCGTTTGCTTAGCCAGCGGCATATATATGTTTAAAAATGTGAGATTATTAAACCCATTTATTTGTATCTTTTTGCGCCCCGTCTCTTCAATTCTGCCATTCAACGCACTCAAAAAATTGGAAGCCATTACACAGCATATGTGATGATAAACTTTGTTCTCTTTTTTTATTGTGAACGGTATTGAGCCAATACTTTTGGCGATTGAATATGCTTTCTTAACAGCCGGTTTATCTCCTTCTGCTGCAATGTATATATCCTTAAAACTGTTTGTCAGTCTGGTAGTCCTTTTTGCGAAGCTTTGCACTGGGTGAAATGAACCTGTGTGTGAACCATGCTGTTTCAATTCCGCAACAGCATCACTTGTTAATGCACCTGATGTATGAAATATTATTTTGTTCTTTAATGCAGCCCCGGACTTAATAATACTCTCAGCAGCTTTTGTTATTCTGGAATCCTGTACACAAATAAAAATTACATCTGCACTTCTGATCAAACCGGCTAAAATACTTTTTTTGTTGCTGCGTTTTTTGGCAGTGGTAACCATATACTTACCCGTGCTTTTTAGCGAGTAGTATAAATGGGAGCCAAGTTTACCGAAACCTATTATAAGTATTTTATCCAATCAGCATTTGTTTTAATAATCGTTTTTACTGCGAAGCGTTATTGTTACGGGACCGTCATTCACAAGCTTAACTTTCATCATCGCGCCGAATACACCATTATGTACCTTGTCATGTCCAATCAGGTTCTTAACTTCCTGCGTAAAATATTCATACAGCTCTTCGGCGATCTTCGGTTCAGCCGCTTCGGTGAAGCTTGGGCGGTTGCCATGCCGTGTATCGGCATGCAGTGTGAACTGCGATACTATCATCATATCCTGCCCGGTATCAAGAAGCGAGAGATTCATCTTCTCGTTTTCATCCTGGAATATCCGCAGGTTAACGGTCTTTGCCGCAAGATATGCGGCCTCAGTTTCGGTATCGCCCTCTTTCACGCCAAGCAGTACCAGCATCCCGCCGCGAATGCTATCGATAAGCTCAGCCCCTACGGTAACATTACACTCAGTAACCCTTTGAATTAACGCTATCATTTATTTTCTGTTCCTTTTATTTCAAGTACCCTTGGCATATTCATCAGATCGTTATGAATACTGTAATTTTTAATGTTACTTTCACTTAACAACTTTACAATAGCCTCTTTTTTGCCGTCTCCAACTTCAAGAAATACAGCAGGCTTATTTAACGAAGCATTATACAGCTCAAATATCCTTTTGTAGAACGAGAGACCGTCTCTATTATCAGTTAAGGCAATATACGGTTCATATGCGTTCACTTCTTCGTTTAAACCCGGCACATCCTGCGCCGATATGTATGGCGGATTGCTTACTATTATATCATATCCTTCAAATGTAACTCCCGGATCAAAGAAATCTACCGCTTCAAACTTGATCTTATCACCGGTACCAATTGCAGCCGCATTTAGTTCGGCAACCTTAACCGCTTCATTGCTTACATCAAAAGCGGTGATGCTGCACTCAGTATTTGCCGCGATAGCTATTGATATACACCCTGAGCC
>CAZQYL010000010.1:19048-21741 GCA_964597425.1 uncultured Ignavibacteriales bacterium
TATCCCGCGCTCGCGAAAGGCGGCTTCGGTAACTTTCAGAATGTCAAGAACCGTCCAGGTCTTAACAGTTTCTTTCATGTATGGTTTAGAGTTAATTATAATTTAAGGTTATATTAATATAACAATGCCCCGGGACTCTTGTTCTCATAAACAACTTCGCCCCGTATAATTGTCATAAGTATTTTTGCTTTAAGCAGCACCGCTGGATCTGATGCTACGATATCATCCGATAATACTACCATATCGGCGAACTTATCTTTTTCGAGGGTTCCTTTTACTTCTTCGGCAAATGAAGCGAATGCCGAATAAACAGTAAATGACTTCAGCGCATCAAGTACGCTTAATTTCTGTGCTGTGTTGTTGGTAAGCCTGTTGGCAGCAGTATCAACTGATAGGCCGCTGGATAAATAGTACATTACCACCAATGGATTTATTGTGTGGTACGGGAAGTCAGTTCCCGAAATAATTATATTATTCTGTTTAAGTAAATTACTCCACAATCCAAGGTTCTGCCCGTTTTCGGGTTTTATCATTTCATTGAGTATCAGCTTATCGGTCAATGTTACCTCGGGTCTTATAGAGGGAATTATCTCCATCGCTTTAATGCGCTGCATATCAGCCGGCGTCACAAACTCCAGATATTCAAGTCTCGTTCTGCCTGCTTTGGATTTAACTTCTTTGTTAACCGATTCAATCGCGTTAAGCGTTTGTGTTAAAGCTCTGTCGCCAACAGTCTTAACCGATATCTGGAAATCCTTTTCATTCGCCTTCTTTGTCATTTCTTTAATATCAAAGTCATCGTTAAAAGGAGTCATTCTCTTCGGGTCTTCGTTGTAATCGTTTTCCATCGCCGCATCCTGTGTTTCAAAATAACCGTCGTACTCAAGGCTTACGCATTTAACGTTAATCCTGTCTTTGTATTCTTCAGGTCCGCTTGATATATATTTTTCAAACAGCGGTCCTTTGCCGGGAATCATTGCGTAAAGCCTTATGGGGAATTTATTATCATCCACCATTTTTTTATATACACTTAAACCCTGCTCGGTGATATTCGCGTCATTGATCTCCGTAATTCCGTATTTAAAGAGCTCATTTATTCCGCGGGTGATATTACTCATCACTTCCTGCTCAGATGGCTGGGGGAGTATGTTTATAACAAGCTCCTGTGCGGCTTCATAAAACAGCCCGTTTGGATTGTTGTTTTCATCAAAACCAATTGCGCCGTTCTCGGGGTCGGGGGTATCTTTGTTTACTTTTGTCCCGTCAAGTACTTTTTTGTTAACCCAAGTTGTATTGCCAAGCGCGTTAACCAGGTAAATTGATTGTGTGGTTGATACATTATCAAGCAGGCTGTGATGCAGCCTTTCAAGGTCTTTTTCGTTAAGCTTAAGTTCATCCCAACCAAAGCCGCCTATCCAGTCATCAGGCTTCGAGGTTTTTGAGCGCTCGCGTACAATGTTTACAATCTCATCCACTGATCTTGCATTCCTGAGGTCAAGCAGGCTTAACTGCTTTGAAAACTCCATTAAGTTCGCCTCAGCATCAATAAAACCGGGTACAACTGTTTTGCCCTTCAGGTCAATTACTTTGGCATCCTTGTATTTTTCGGTAAGCTCGCTTGATTTGCCCGTGGCAAGAATCTTGCCTTCGTATACCGCAAGAGCTTCCACCACAGTGTTGTTTTTATCGAGCGTGTAGATCTTGCCGTTAATATATATAACTTCGGGGTTTTTGCCGCATGATGCCAAAATTACACAAAACAGCGCCAAAAACAACAATTTTACAGCCAGTTGTGCTTTAAATGCTTTCATCTGTAGAGAATTAATTATTATTACTGCAAATATAGGTAATTTAATAAGAACGTAAAATGAAGATAAAATTGAAAGATCGGGTACTGTTATTCATGCTAATTTATGCAATTTAAAAAGTTACAGGGATTGTTTTTACAGTAGTTTTCCGGTGATGCATTCTCACGATGAATACGAATTTTTTTTTTCAGGGGATTCGGGAGTCTTTTTTAGCGAAAACAGCTCATTATTCTAAATTAATTTTTCTCATTATGAATATATTCATGTTGAGAAACCGTTGCTGCATGATATTCATAGTGAGAATGGATTGAGAATCCAGCACTTTATGAACGTGAAAATTCTCATGATGAATATTCATAATGAGAATGAGTTTTTTTCATCTTATTTATGTGATCACGGAAAGAATTTAATATTTTCAGATTTTTCATGATAAAAGGGATAAGTTTGTATATGCTATATGCATATATTTGTAATATAATATATGTCAAATGAAATGTCAAGTGAAAAGAGTTTTTTTGCTGCTCTAAATAAGTTAATAAGGGCGAATTAATTGAAATATCCACATTTGGCAACAAATAATTGCTCCCCTCCTTTTGTAAGGAGGGGAAAGACCGCCGAAGGCGGGATGGGGTGGTATCATTGTTTATTTGTTTCGTAAAGGCATCCCGCCCTGTGGGCATTCTGCTGTAAAATAGATCTTGTATTTCGCCCTTACAGGGCTTTAATTTATTCCTTTTGTCTTCGATGGGCTTCGCCCATCGCTAATGTATGCCGCCACTTCCCCAAAGGGGCAAGCGTGGCTTAGCTGATACAAAAAGCAGCAAACGGCAGGATTTTTATTTTTCTGTTTAATCTCCCGTTTTTTAACCATAATTTTGCACTTAT
>CAZQYL010000011.1:0-6654 GCA_964597425.1 uncultured Ignavibacteriales bacterium
TGTAAATAAATCAATAAGGAGCTTAAAAAAAATGAAATTATATCATAAAATAAAAACCGCTGCTAAATCAGCATTGATATTTACACTGCTGTTTGGTAGCATTAGTTTTGCAGGAGACCGTAGTAAATACGGTACTTCTGCAGCACCGGAATTATTGATTCCGGTTGGATCAAGAGGTACATCCTTAAGCGGCTCAATGATCTCTTCGATTTCAGGTGTTGACGCAATGTACTGGAATCCGGCAGGTCTATCGTTAATGAACAATAAGACCGAAGTATTGGCATCACATATGAAATACATTGCGGATATTAATATTAATTACGTTGCAGGTGCTGTTGATATGGGTAATTTGGGTGTTATTGGTGCAAGTTTAAAATCACTCAGTTTTGGTGATGAACTTGTAACAACCCTCGAAAGTCCAAACGGTACAGGCGAAGTTTGGTCTCCAACTTATCTTACAACATCAATTTCTTATGCAAGAAAGATGTCTGATAAGATATTATTTGGCGCAACTGTAAAAGTGATTTACGAGCAGATCATGACAGTATCATCAACCGGTTTTGCGGTTGATTTCGGTCTTCAGTATCTTGCCGGCAAATCAGGCCTCAAATTCGGAGTTGCTTTAAAGAACTTCGGACCATCAATGACATTTGACGGAAGCGGTCTCGATCAGTATTACGAGCCGTATGGAACTCCTTCAGGTTCTACTTCCGAACCTAGAAGGGTAACTTTACAGGATTTTTCACTCCCAACAACACTTGAATTAGGTATTTCCTATGATGTGCCGATCGGAAAGAAAAATAATGTTCAGTTCTCAACTACATTCCAGAATAACAACTTTTCAAGTGATGAATACAGAGTTGGATTGGAATATAATTACAACAATTATGTATTCTTAAGAGGCGCTTATGCCTTCACACCTGACTATAAAGCAGAAGACGGTCTTGTTAAAAAAGACCAGAATCTCTTTGGACCGTCATTTGGTGTAGGTTTACAGTATCCTTTTGGAACAGTAAAACTTGGACTTGATTATTCATACAGAATGACAGAGAAGTTCCAGCCCAATCAGTGGTTTTCATTCACAATGGGCTTCTAGTTCATCATTAATATAAATTTAAAAAATGAAAATGCCATTTACGTATGTGAATGGCATTTTCTGTTACTAATATTCCAACGCTATGCTCAACCGAACTAAACTAAAAATCCTCATTTTTTTGCTGCTCAATTCAGTTACACTTGCTCAACCCAATTTATCATTTGAATATGATTATGCTATATTCAGAGATGAAGGAACAAAAGTGTATCTAGAGCTTTACTATGCATTTCCTTCCGCTGAACTGGTATTTGTTAAGAATTCTTCAGGGTTCGAAGCCAGCGGCAAGTTGCAGCTTGATGTAATTAACAAAGCTTCAGGAAAAACAGTTGTTGCGAAGGATTTCAAGATACCTGTAACTATTGCGGATACATCAGGGAAAGGTAAAGATTTTAAACTTACCGGGCAGCTAAACTTGCTGCTTGATTCAGGTACGTATTTGCTTAAAATGGTCGCATCAGATTTCAATGATGCATCGAAAACTAATTCTGCTGAAGAGGAGATACTCCTGAAACCATTCCAGGAAGGCAAACTGATGATGAGTACTATTGAGCTCAGCACCGGAATTGTGAAAAGCTCCGATGAAAGCAGTTTGTTCTATAAGAATACATTAGAAGTCACACCTAATCCGGGTAACTTGTTTGGTAATAATCTTTCTAATCTGTTCTATTACCTTGAGCTTTATAATCTAAACAAACAGGAACTTGGTGATAAATACTCGGTATCAATTACAATTGCAAATAAAGATGGCTCTGAGATCAAATCTTATTCAAAAAAATACGAACTGAAATCAGAATCCAAAGTTGAATATGGATCAGTCGATATAACCGGTCTTCCTTCGAACAGTTACCAGTTGTTTGTAAAACTGCATGATAGCAATGATAAAGAACTACTGAGAGCATATAAGTATTTCTATATTTTCAGCAGTGATACCAATACAAATAATCAGGTTCTTACGGATATTGAGAATGAATATCTGCTGAGTGAATATGCGAAGATGTCCGAAAAACAGGTAGATGATGACTTTAATAAAGTAATTTACCTGATGAGCGACCAGCAGAAAGAAAAATATGAATCACTTAAGGCAATTGATGAAAAACGAATGTATATGTTTAAGTACTGGAAGGGTATTGCTCCGTATATAACAAAAAAAGAATACTTTTCCCGGATAGATTTTGCAAACAAGAACTTTAAAAGTGATCTTAGAGAAGGCTGGAAAACTGATAGAGGCAGGATTTATGCCATTTATGGCAAATATGATGAAATAGAAAGATTTCCGTATGAAGGTTCCACAAGAGCGTATGAAATATGGACATATAATAAGATCCAGGGAGGTGTAGTTTTTGTGTTTATGGATAACAGCTCCGGTTTTGGAGATTATGTGCAGATCCATTCAACAGCTCAGAATGAATCAAGTGACGATAACTGGAGAGATAAGCTAAACATAAGATAATGATTAAATAGCCGGTTTTAGACCGGCTTTTTTTATGAGACAATTTTAGGATTTAAACAAATAAATAATATACTGATATTTGCACAAATACAAACCGGTTTAAAAAATGTTTAAATTCAAATATCATATAATGATCGCATCTTTCCTGCTATCCGCTGTATTGTGGATAAGCTTGAATTTAAACCAAACTTTCGAGATAGAAAAAACTGTTCCCGTGAAAATGAATATAAACAGACCTTATGCTGTATCGGGCAACATTCCTCTTAATATTGATGTAAAATTCCGTGGAGTGGGTTGGAATCTGATCAGGCTGTTTACATCTTTTAATCTTGAATTCACTTATGATATAAATGCAAAGAAGAAGGACCAATTTATCATTCTAACTAAGGAATATCTGGATAACAATCTGGGCCTAAGTCAGAATCTCCAGATAATAGGTGTATATCCTGAAACTTTGTACGTGAAAATAGAAAATTACGAAGAAAAGTATGTGAAGATAAATCCAAATCTTCAGATAAATTGCATGGAAGGGTACCAGGTTGTAGGAAAGCCTGAGATCCGGCCGGATAGTATAAAAATTGGCGGTGCAATCGATATATTAAGGATGTTGAATCACCTTAATACAAGAAGTATGGTGTTTGATAAAGTTAATGCGGGAATTTCGAGGAAAGTAAATGTCTCTGACAGTCTATCGAACATACTTTGGTTCTCGCAGAATGAGCTTGATCTAAAGGTGAACATTGAACCAACTGCCGAAAAGGAATTTACCAATATTGAAATAAAAGTGACTGAACTTCCTGATGATAAAGAGGTGTTATTGATACCTCAATCTGTAACAATACAGCTTAAAGGCGGTGTAAATCAGCTTGCGGGAATTGAGGGCGGCATAATTAAGGCGCAGATTGATTACAGGAAGATACTATCTGATTCAACGGGTTCGCTGGCGCCCGTGTTTGATATTCCTCAGGGAAGCACGGTGATATCGGTAAAACCTGAAACAATTCAATACGTAATTAAGAAAAAATATTAAATCATTTTAAATAATTTTTTGAATTCATTAAGAACAGAATTAAGCTCTCTTTGGGAGGCAATAAAAACGCTGAGTTTCAAGGAAACATTCATTTTCATTTCGGTGGCAGTGATAACTTTCCTTTCAATGCATTATGCTTCGCCCAACTTCTTCAGAAAAGTTTTTGATACTTCAGACGACAAGTTCTACTCATTCCTTTATTGGTGTTCTGCAGACGGGTTACTGATGTTTATAATTCCGATGATACTCATACCTCTGGTATTAAAAGGTAAACCAGCTGATTATGGATTCAGGCTGGGTGATTATAAATTCGGACTTAAATCCTCGCTGCTCTTTGTGGTAGTAATGCTTCCGTTTCTCTGGATCGCATCAGGCAATGAGAGTTTTGCAAGAACTTATCCGCAGGGCGGACCATATGTCAGGGAGAATATCTCGGTTCTGTTCTATTATGAGCTTTTTGTGGGATTTTATATGCTTGCATGGGAGTTTTTCTGGCGCGGGTATATGCTTTTTGGTTTAAAACAAAAATTCGGCTTTTATGCAATTTTTATTCAAATGATTCCGTTCTTTATATTACACAGAGGAAAACCTGATATTGAAACATTCGCTTCTATATTCGCAGGGCTTATTCTTGGTATACAGGCCTGGAGAGCAAATTCGTTCATCTATTGTTTTCTCGTCCATTGGGCTGTTATGATATTTGTTGATGTAATTTCAGTTCTGAGATATAAGTCGCAATCTTATGGAATAGGTATAGATTCTTTTATAAAACTTTTTACAAATTAATAATTTACTACAATGAGACTTTGTATTAACATCGATCATATTGCAACTTTAAGGCAGGCTAGAATGGAAAAAGAGCCTGACCCCGTTTTTGCGGCCTATCTTTGTGAATTAGCCGGAGCTGATGGTATCGTTTGCCATTTAAGGGAAGACAGAAGACATATTGTTGACAGGGATGTGTACATACTGAAGGATACAGTTAAAACCAAGCTGGATCTTGAAATGGCGGCAACTGATGAAATGGTAAAGATTGCTTGTGAGATTAAACCATATATGGCTACACTGGTGCCGGAAAAGAGACAGGAACTTACAACAGAGGGCGGACTTGATCTTGTTGCTGCAGAATTCAAAGTTACGCCTGCAATTGAAAAGCTCAAGGAAGCGGGAATCAAAACCAGCGTTTTTATTGAGCCAAATCCGGATAGTGTTGACCAGGCTTTGGAAATGGGAGCCGATATGATAGAAATTCATACCGGTAAATACGGATTGCTGACTGAGCCTCTGGATGTTTTGGCAGAGCTTGAAAAGATCAGCCAGACAGCCAAGCTTGCCAAGGAGCTTGGTATAGGTGTTAATGCAGGACATGGCCTGAATTATCTTAATATCACTGCAATTGCCAATATACCTGAAATTGATGAAGTAAGTATAGGACACTCTATCATTGCACGGGCTGCTTTCACGGGACTTGAAAATGCAGTGAAAGAAATGTTAACAATAATCCGGAGAGTAAGGCAGTAATGGATTTTTCTGCAAGACTTCTGGAAAATCTGAGAGATGCTGAAAAGGTTGCTGTACTTACAGGAGCAGGTGTTTCAGCGGAAAGCGGTGTTCCTACATTCCGTGACCCGGGAGGGATATGGGAGAAAATCAGACCGGAACAGCTGGCAAACTTTGAAGCATTTATGAGTGATCCGGATTTTGTATGGAGCTGGTACCAGCACAGGCGTGAAATTATGAGAGAAGTAAAGCCTAATAAAGGTCATATTGCCCTTGCTGAAATGGAAGATATCTTTCCGGGATTTGATCTGGTAACACAGAATATAGATAATCTGCATTTCAGGGCCGGCAGCAAAAAAGTTACAGAACTGCATGGAAATATTGAACGGAATTTCTGTATGAAATGCAGGACGTTTTATTTTGAGATAGACTTGAGTGAAAAGAAGGTTTTGAAGTGTGAAAAATGCGGAGGACTGATCCGGCCGGATGTAGTTTGGTTCGGAGAAATGCTGCCGATGAAAGAACTAACACATGCTGAAGAATGCGCTGCAAATGCTGATGTATTCTTTACGATAGGGACTTCTGCTGAAGTATATCCAGCGGCTATGCTGCCTATAATTGCAAAAAAAGCAGGAGCTTATGTTGTGGAGATAAATACTAAACCAACTGCAATTTCTTCAGAGCTCGATGAAATTCTCACAGGAAAAAGCGGAGAGATCTTATTTGAACTTTTGAACAAGATAAAGGAAAACAAAAACTGAACCAGTGCCATCAATTCTAAAAGCAAATAATCTTGTTAAGCAATACAGCAAACGTGCAGTAGTTGATGGCGTTTCTGTATCGGTGAAACAGGGAGAAATAGTCGGTTTACTTGGTCCGAATGGAGCCGGCAAAACAACTACTTTCTATATGATAACCGGCATGATAAAACCAAATTCCGGGGAGATCCTGCTTGATGGTGATGATATTTCAAATGAACCAATGTTCAAGCGTGCCAGGCTTGGAATAGGATACCTGCCGCAGGAGGCTTCAATTTTCAGAAAGATGTCAGTTTACCAGAATATCTATTCTGTTTTGGAATTTATGGCAATGGATAAGAGTGAAAGGGAAGACAAAGCAAACGAACTGATGAAAGAGTTTGGTATAACTCATATAGCTAACAGTAAAGGATTTGTGCTTTCCGGCGGTGAAAGAAGAAGGACTGAAATAGCCAGGGCTATTGCAAGCGACCCTAAATTTATACTCCTTGATGAACCGTTTGCGGGTATAGACCCCATCGCTGTGGAAGAGATCATGAAGATCGTGGCTAAATTAAAAAATAAGGGTATAGGTGTACTTATTACTGATCACAATGTCCACGAGACACTTTCTATAGTTGATAGAGGCTACATACTGATAGAAGGAAAAATATTCAGGCAGGGTTCTTCGGAAATACTTGCCGGAGACGAAATGGTTAGAAAATTATACTTAGGAGAAACATTTAAACTTGATAGGTACCACACAGAATAAAGTATTGCTTGCAGTATCAGCCCACCCTGATGACATAGAATTTTCCTGCGGCGGCACTATGTTTAAATT
>CAZQYL010000011.1:6754-20766 GCA_964597425.1 uncultured Ignavibacteriales bacterium
AAAGTAAAACCGGAACTAATTTTTTCATTTGACCCTTCCAACAGATCTTTTGAAAGTGTTAATTTACTTCACAGAGATCATCGGGTGATAGCTGAAGCCGCATTTGACGCAGTTTTTGCAGCAAGGAACCGCTATATGCTTCCGGGTGAAACCCATTCCGTGAAGAAATTCTGGTTCTTTGGATGTGATAAGCCAAATCATTATGAAAATATTACCGGTGAAATAAATAATAAGATAAAACTTATCGAAGCCCACCGTTCTCAATTCAGTGATCACCAGAGCATGAACCAGTGGGTGAAGACCCACCTTTCACAATATACAAAGAAATTCAAGTACAGCGAAAAGTTCAGAATTGTTGCCGTTACACAGCCGTTTACAAGGGAGGAGAAAAAATGATATCAGTAGATGAAGAGCATTTCAGCGAAATGATGGAAGAGGCTTTGCATGCCATACCGGAACCATTTAAGGATAAGATTGAAAATCTTGTTTTTATGGTTGAGCCGTATCCATCTGATGCTGATCTTGGAAGAGTAGGATTAACTGACAGATATTCATTACTTGGAATTTATTCAGGTGTGCCTTATACTAACAGGAACACATATTACATGAATACAACCCCTGACAGGATAATCTTGTTTCAGAGAAATATTGAAAGGTATTGCAATACGGTAGATGAATTAAAAATTAAGATCAGGGAAGTTCTCATACATGAGATAGCGCATTATTTTGGTATGGATGAAGATCAGGTAAGAGCAGCCGGTTACTGATGATGTCAAATTTCTATTTGTGAACCTACTTCAAACACCCTGTCATTTGGAATATTGAAAAATTCTGTCACCCTCTGAGAGTTCCTGGAAAGCAGTATAAAAAGTTTCTTACGCACTCTTAAGAGCCCGTATTTTTCTTTTGCTACAAGCAGCTCTCTGCCAAGGAAAAAGGTGGTTTTGTTTATATTGATCTGTATTCCGTTCTTATTAAGAACTTCAATGATCTGCTGAATATTCGCATTATCCATAAATCCATACGAAGCGATAACCCTGAAAAAGCCATCTGTCGGGTTCTGGATCTCAATGCCATCTTCTACATTAATATGCGGCACTTTTTTAAATATAATGCTGAGTACAATTATCTGCTTGTGCAAAACCCTGTTGTGTTTCATGTTCTTAACCAGCGCAGGGGGAGTACCCTTCGGATTGCTTGACATATATATGGCAGTACCGGGTGTTGATACAAGCCTTACACTCATAACCTCATCAATGAAGTTCTCTATCGGTTGGGTTTCTTCTTCAATCTTATGAAGCAGTATTTTGCGACCCCAGTTCCATGTTGTCATTATGGTGTAAATAACCATTCCAATTACAAGCGGGACCCAGCCTCCGTGCAAGATTTTGAGGAGGTTAGCTCCCCAAAAGGCAAGATCAATAACGATGAAAAATACGGAGATGAAAATTGCCAGCGGAACTGACCATTTCCAGAGTTTCGTCATCGCAACGAATGCAAGTATAGTAGTTATTACCATAGTTGATGTAACAGCAATGCCATATGCAGCCGCAAGATTGCTCGATGTCTTAAAACTCAGCACAAGCATAATTGTGCCTATGAACAACAGCCAATTTAGCTGCGGAATGTAGATTTGCCCTCTTTCTTCCTGTGAAGTGTGTATTATCCTGACCCTGGGAAGATAACCTAATTGCAGTGCCTGCTGAGTAATTGAAAACGCTCCTGAAATCAGCGCCTGGGATGCTATTACAGTAGCAAGTGTAGAAATTACCACCATAGGGTATAATGCCCAGTCTGGTGCAAGGAAGTAGAAGGGGCTTTTTGCTGCTTCTGGATTCTGCAGCATCATGGCTCCCTGCCCGAAATAATTCATAAGCAAGCATGGCAGTACAATTGTGAACCATGCATATCTAATAGGTCTTGGACCAAAGTGACCCATATCAGCATAAAGAGCTTCACCCCCGGTTACAACAAGGAAAACTGAACCAAGTATTACAAAACCATGAAATCCGTTATTAATGAAAAAATTGTATGCATACGTTGGGTAAACTGCGTGAAGTACTTCAGGGTTCTTTACTATAGCTCCTACGCCGAGTATTGCTATGGAAATGAACCATATTATCATTATCGGACCGAATACCTGTCCTACTTTTCCTGTACCCCTTTTCTGGAAATAGAACAGCATGAATAATATGATAATTGTGATGGGAATTACATAATGCTCAAATGCAGGCGTTGCTATCTGGAGACCTTCAACAGCTGAAAGAACAGAAATTGCAGGTGTGATTATGCCATCACCATAAAGCAAAGCTGCGCCAAAGAGCCCAAGGCTGATTATTATCATAAAACCCCAGCCCTGCTTGCGTGGCCTGACAAGCTCCATTAAAGCAAGTATTCCGCCTTCGCCTTCATTATCAGCGCGCATTACGATTATGAGATACTTAATACAGATCACGATGATAAGGGCCCAAAAAACAAGCGATAGAACTCCCAGAACGTTATCATGAGTTGGTGAAACTCCGTGTGTAGGTGAAAAACACTCTTTGAGCGCATACAAAGGACTTGTTCCTATATCACCGTATACAACGCCTAAGGCTCCTAATGAAAGATAAAGAAGGTATTTGTAGTTTCTTTTTCCCGGGCTGTTTTGCTCAGCTGGATTATGTATATGTTCTGTACTTATTCTTAAGTGAGTTTAATTAAACATTCAAAACTGCGTAAATACACAGCGATGATAATACAAAGTTAACAAAAACCTATACATAAAAAAACCAATTAATAAATAAAAATGATTGTGTGTAAACTATTAAATAACAGTTATTAGTGAGTATAATTTCTGCATTAATTTTCATTTAGTGTTCAAATCAGGATGATCGCAGATTATTTTGAGAAAATAGTTTCATGTGTTATAGATCAACAACACTTCAGCAATTCCAATATCAAAAATTTTTGCACTTTCAATTAAAAAATGAGAAAATTATATTACACAGTTATGAGCAAAATATTATTTCAAATAAATTACGATGTTCATCCCGAAAAAAGGGATGATTACCTGGTTACAATAAAAGAACTTGAAGCTTACATGAAGTCAAATACTGACCATAATTATATGGTTGTAGAAGACAAGAATAAAACTAATAGTTTTACAGAAGTTTATATTCTGAAAGATGAAGCTGAATTTGAAGGACTGGAAGATGAAATGGACGATACCATTTACAGCCTTACAACCAAGATCTTAAGCCAGTTTGTTGACGGTAAAACAAGGTATTCCACTTTTTACGAAGTGAATTAACAGCCTTTTTGGAACATACCGGAGTTATATTTGCGGCTTAAGTAGTCATTGCAACTGTACCTTTATATCTGGACACTTAAAAAACAATTTTATTGTTAATTTAGTCCGGAAACAACAAATAAAATTTGGCAAAACTCAGCAAAAATAAAACAGAGTTTAAAACTGATAAAACGGTAAAATTCCTCATTGCCTTTATTACGGTTATAATGATAACTGTAATGTTCCCCAAATATGAAACCATAGAAACAGATTATATGACGGGAATGGTATGGAGCAAAGAGGATCTTATTGCCCCTTTCAGCTTTCCTGTATACAAAAGTGAAACGGTTTACAAAAAAGAAGTAGAAGACGCCTCTGCCAAAGTTTATCCTGTATTTGATATCAACACTAATAGAAACGGTTCGGGCAACTGGCTGGATTCAATAAATGCCCAGTTCTCAAAACTTATCCGTGTTGCAGAATACGAAAATGAATACGAAAAAGAGAAGTCACTACCCGAAGAAAAGCGTACCACCGGCGAACAGGCTCTGAATAAACTGAAATCTGAACTCAGTTTTACTTTGACCGAAGCTGAGTGGAGCAGTTTTAGAAGCACTTTAAACAATCCTGCTGCTTCTGATGCATTCAAAAAAAAGATAATTCAATCCCTGAACCAGGTTTATGATAAAAAAATAATCGACCTTCCTAAAGCCAGAATTGCTTCCGGCAAAATTTCATTCATAAAGAACAAAGTTGAGGAAAGTATCGATCTTTCAGAAGTTCGCGATGTTTCAGAAGTTGAAAAGATCCTTAACAACGATTTCACAAGTTTCTACAAAAATCCGGAACTTGCAGGCGTTTCTTTAAAGATAGCAAAACTGTATATCTACCCTGATTATATATATAATGAACCCGAAACACAGAAAATGCTTTCGTCGGTAACTGAGGCTGTTCCTAAAACGTTCGGACTGGTAAGAGAGAATGAAAGAATTATCAGTAAACATGAACCTATAAATGAAGCCGCAAAACTTAAGCTGGAATCATATAAGAAGATCAGGAATGAGCAAATGGGTTCCAGCGATTTTTACCTGCAGCAGCTGGGTCGCTTCTTGTTTGTTACCCTGATGATCTTCCTGCTTGGAATATTCCTTTACAAAATGAGATTTTCGATCTTTGAAGATAACATGAAGCTGATACTGATATCAACAATAATACTGCTTCAGTGCCTGCTTTCATATTTAAGCCTGCAGCTTAAAATTAACTATCCCATTGAATACATAATTTTTGTGCCGGTAGCGGCTATGCTGCTCACCATAATTTTTGACTCGCGTGTTGCGGTTTATGCGGTAATGATAGTCTGTATACTTGTTTCGGCTGTAAGAGGAGGTGATTATGATATCCTTATCCCGAATTTTGCCGCATCAGTCCTTGTAGTATATTCTGTGCGTGACATTAAAAAACGCTCCCAGATTTTTGTTTCAATGATCTATATCCTCATTGGCTATTTTGTGGCTATAATTGCTATTGGACTGGAACGATATGATGACATAAATATGGTAAAGAACCAGCTTATCGGTGCGGGGCTGAATGCAATTCTTTCTCCAATTTTGGCTTACGGTTTGCTCATCTTCTATGAAAAAGTATTTCGTGTTGCAACTGACCTTGTATTTCTGGAACTGAGTGACTTTAACAACCCCCTGCTGCGTGATCTTTCTTCAAAAGCGCCCGGTACATTTCACCATTCCATAATAATGGGTAATCTCTCTGAACAGGCTGCCAAGGAAATCGGTGCAAACCAGATCCTCGCTCGAGTTGGCTGTTACTACCATGATATAGGTAAGATAGTCAACCCCGATTACTTTGTAGAAAACCAGATGGATTCAAATAAACATGAAGAACTTAACCCATCACTGAGCGCAAAAATGATTATTGCGCATGTAAAGAATGGAATTAAGCTTGCCGAAAGATTCCGGCTGCCGAAGGAGATTATTAATTTCATTCCTATGCATCACGGGACCAATCTTGTTTCGTATTTTTACGAAAAAGCAAGAACTGAAGAAGGCGAAATAGATACTACACATGAGTATATTTACCGTTACCCTGGCCCCAAACCCCAGACCAAGGAAACAGGCATAGTAATGCTTGCTGATTCAGTTGAGGCTGCAACCCGCTCAATTGAAGACCCGACACCGGCCAAGCTTGAGACACAAATAAGTGAAATTATCCGCGCGAGATTTTTGGATGGCGAGTTGGATGAGTGTGACCTTACACTTAAGGATCTTATCAGGATAAAACAAAGTTTCCTTAAGACTATTGTTGGAATTCATCATCACAGAATAAAGTACCCTGAAAACGCTGATGAAGAAGAATGATACTCAGCATTCAAATGATCTGAAACTTTCCCAGGTACAGGGATTTTTACTGTATTTAGAACTTGAAAGGTCCCTTGCTGCAAACACAATTAATTCATATGCTTTTGATCTCGAAAAATTCAGACAGTTCATAGAAGAACAGGATCTGAATGGATTTGAAGAAGTACAGGATACACACATCGAAAGATTCCTTGCTCAGCTTAAAAAAGAATATAAAGCTTCATCAACAGCAAGGCTGCTTTCATCACTTCGGCAATTCTACGAATACCTGATAGATACTAAAAACTACAGCATTAAACTAAACCCGCTGGAATTTTTTGATTCGCCTAAACTTGCCCGCAAATTACCGGATGTTTTGACTGTAGAGGAAATTGAAAAGATACTTTCTGAGCCTGATGTAAATACACCCCTGGGATTGCGTGATAAGACTATACTTGAAATTATGTATGCTTGCGGCTTAAGAGTAAGTGAAGTTTTGACGATCAAAACTACCAATGTGCTGTATGAAGATGAAGTAATCCGTGTTATTGGAAAAGGTTCAAAAGAAAGGATAGTGCCAATTGCCGCATCAACCCTCGAATGGATAAAGCTTTATATCACCAATTCAAGAAGTACTCTTGCGAAGCCGAATTCTGAGGATTTCCTCTTCCTTAACTGGCGGGGAAAGTCGCTTTCTAGAATGGCGATTTGGGATATTATCAGTAAGTATTCAAAGATGGCAAAAATTGCCAAGAAGATTCATCCGCATATTTTCAGGCACTCGTTCGCTACGCATTTGCTTGAAGGCGGCGCTGACCTGCGCAGCATACAGGAAATGCTGGGTCACGCTGATATAAGCACTACTCAGATATACACACACGTCGATATTTCTTATTTAAAACAGGTTCATAAGGAATTCCATCCAAGAGGGTGACAAACTGTTCAGAGAATTCATCGATAATAAGCAATCGGGGAGGAAGGTTCTCTTTCGGGGAACTACTTTTGCTTCAAAACATCATCCTTTATCTTATATAGATAGTCCAAAGCTGATTCATATTCATTTGGTATGATGCCATCAAGTATCGCTTCTTCAATTGCACTTTTAAGCATACCAACAGTCCGTGATGGCTGTAAATTGCATATCTTCATTATCTCCTCGCCTCTTACCGGCGACTGGAAGTTACGTATTTTATCACGTTCTTCAACTTCAGCTACTTTCTTTTCAACTTTATCAAAATTCTCAAGATACTTCTTGACCTTTCCGGGGTCTTTTGATGTAATATCAGCCCTGCATAACGTAAAAAGGTCTTCGATATCATCCCCGGCATCAAAGATCAGGCGGCGTATGGCGGAATCAGTAACCTGCTCATTCACCAGTGCAATTGGGCGAAGGTGCAGTCTGACGAGCTTTTCTACATATGGCAGTTTATCAAACGGCAGCTTCATACGGGTGAATATCTTCTTCTGCCAGCGTGCGCCAAGATCCTCATGTCCGTGGAAAGTCCAGCCGGTTCCTTCAACAAATCTTTTGGTTGGGGGCTTAGCAATATCATGCATCAGCGCAGCAAAACGCAGCCAAAGCTTATCGGTCCTGGCTGAAATATTATCTACAACCTGCAGCGTATGCCAGAATACATCTTTATGATGGAAGTCTTTTCTTTGGTCTATTCCCTCAAGGTTATGCACTTCGGGAAATATGATCTCCATTAAGCCTGATTTGAAAAGTCTGCTTAAACCAATTGAGGGTTTTGGAGAAGCTATTATTTTAAGAAGCTCATCTGTTATTCTTTCCTGTGAAACAACCGTTTCTTCGCCTTTTGTAATGCGGAGTCTCTCTTTCATCTGCTTAATTGCGTGAAAGGTATCACCAGCAATCTCAAAACCAAGCTGAGAGGCGAATCTGCAGGCGCGCATCATTCTCAGCGGGTCATCGCTGAATGTCTTTTCAGGCTCCAAAGGAGTGCGAAGCACTTTTTCCTTAAGGTCAGTAAGGCCTTCAAACATGTCAATTACTTCATTATCATCGTTGTTCAGTGATACAGCCAGTGCATTTACGGTGAAATCTCGGCGAGAAAGGTCTTCGGTCAGATCAGCAAATTCAACTATTGGCTTGCGGGAGTTAACGTGATAACTTTCTTTCCTGGCTGATGCAAATTCAATTTTGGTATCATCAATTTCCAGCAGGGCAGTACCGAATTTCTTGTATACTGCTGAAAGGCTCTTATCATATTCCTTGCCTACAGATTCTGCAAAAGCTATGCCATCACCAATGACTGTGATATCAATATCAGTTTTATCCAGTCCAAGGAGTTTATCCCTTACATAACCGCCAACAACAAAAGCCTGCACACCCGTTTTGATGGCTATCCCGGATATCCGTTTTAATATTGTATTTGACCCTATGAAATCCGTCAAGATAAACTAATTCCCGTTCTTGATAATTTCTATTATCTTATCCGCTACTTCAACAGCGGCCTTTCCGGCGCTTAGAGTTACTTTCACCGGTTTATCATTTATTATGCTGCTTAAGAATGATTCAAGCTCGTTCTTTATAGGATTTATACTCCCTGCGTTTTCCGGCTTGGGTTCTTCGTAGATAATTTTTTTGGTGTCTGATATCGGGAATGACATTCCTTCACTTTTTGTATCGTTATCAGTTAACCTGAAAACTTCTGATTTGTTGTTAAGGAAATCGACTGATATATACGCATTACCCTGGAATATCCTCATCTTGCGCATTTTCTTGAGCGATATGCGGCTCGAAGTGAGATTTGCGACACATCCACTTTCCAGTGTAAGTCTTGCATTTGCAATATCAATTTCATCTGAAATAACGGCTACGCCGTTCGCGTCAATTTTCTTAACGGGTGAGCCTGCTAAATGGAGTATTATATCAATATCGTGTATCATAAGGTCCTGTATAACCGATACATCAGTACCCCTTGGATTGAACTGTGCAAGGCGGTGTGATTCAATAAACCTCGGCTTCATCTCGAATTTCTCAAGGGCTACCAGTGCAGGATTGAACCTTTCAACATGCCCGACCTGTATCTTTACCTTTTTACCATCAGCCATTTTTATAAGTTCTTCGGCTTCGCTAAGTGAGCTTGTTACCGGCTTTTCAATAAAAATATCTATATCCCTGGCTAACGCCTTTTGGGCAATTTCAAAATGTGTTGATGTTGGAGTAACGATCACTAATGCGTCAATTTCATCCAGCATTTCATCAAGAGACCTGTACGCTTTGATGCAGTATTCTTTGCTGATGGTATCGGTGATAGTCGGGTCTGAATCATAAACACCCGCAAAATTTATAGATTTATCGTTTTGGGCTATTTCATTTATAAGTCTGCAGTGTATCTTGCCTAAATGACCGCAGCCTGTTAACCCCAAATTTAATTTTTCTGTTGACAATTTATATTATCAGTTTAAAAAATACTATTTATGAAATATCAATGCTTACCCGGTGCATAATAAACACACCAAGTAAAGTGATAGCTGAACCTATTACGAAGAACAAAGATATGTGCTCACCAAGAAATATAATTGAAAATAAAACAGTAAGCAGTGGAGAAATATTTGAAAGTGTTGTAAGCTTGCTTACTGCGATACTGCGCAAAGCATAATACCACACAAAATAAGCCAGGTAAGCTACAAAAAATGATAGATATATAAAACCTATGATTCCCTTATATGTTAAATGCTCCAGGGTGAAGTTAGGCAGGTCATATATGAAAAGTGGAATATACAGCACGCTGCCAACAAGGAAAACAAATGTTGATGTTTTTAGTGCCCCGTACTTTTCTATGGTCTTTTTACCTAGAGTTAAGTACATTGAAAAAGTGAGTACTGCAAACAACAGAAGAATATCACCTTTAATAACATCATTTTCAATTGACGAAGTAATAAATCCTTCGTAAAAAATGAAAAATATACCTAAAACAGTAAGCAGAATTGAGAACAATTTGGAATAATAGAATTTTTCATACCTGAAAATTACGGCTATAATGTAGGCATAAACAGGATTGAGCGAATATATTATCCCGCTATGCGAAGCATAGCTGAGTTTTATACCGCTTAAGAAAAAGAACTGGTTGAGCGGGATGCAAAGCAGGGCAAGTAAAATAAGCCTTGGATAATCCTTTTTATCGAATTTCAGGTCAAGTTTTCTTACTTTTAAAGTAATGTAGAACAGAATGGCAGCAAAGCCAAACCTGAAAAAACCCAAAGATAGCGGAGAGATTTCTGCTACTGTCAGCTTTGCGAATATGGGTGTAAAAGTTGCTGCCAGTGTTATAAACACCAGCAGCATAACATTTTTCATTATTTCTTTGTTGCTTTAGCTTTTGATTCTTTTATCTTTGCTTTGGCTTTTGCCTGTTTTTTTCTGTGCTTGCCTGCTACTTTTTTTAATTTTTTGTTCATTGTTGGTTTATTGTTTATAAAAAAATTTCAGTATTCTAATTTATGCTATTGTTACATCTTTATCAAGATAAACATCCTGGATAGCGTGCAGAAGCTCAACGCCTTCTGACATTGGTTTCTGGAAAGCTTTCCTTCCTGAAATAAGCCCCATGCCGCCTGCACGTTTGTTTATGACTGCAGTCTTAACCGCTTCTTTTAAGTCTGAATCACCCTTTCCTGTAGATGCTCCGCCGGAGTTAATGAGTCCGCACCTGCCCATGTAGCAGTTGGCAACCTGGTAACGGGTCAGATCTATTGGGTTATCGCTTGAGAGTTTCTCGTAAACAAGCTTGCTTGTTTTGCCGAATTTAACAGCATTATATCCGCCGTTGTTTTCAGGTAATTTCTGCTTAATTATATCAGCACCAATTGTAACGCCTAAGTGATTTGCCTGTCCGGTTAAGTCTGCTGATACATGGTAATCCTTATCGCCTTTAACATTGAAAGCAGAATTCCTTAAGTAGCACCATAATATTGTAGCCATACCGAACTCATGCGCGTACTGGAAAGCCTGTGATATTTCCTGTATCTGCCTTGCAGATTCATCGCTGCCGAAATAAATTGTAGCGCCAATTGCTGCAGCCCCCATATTGAATGCCTGCTCTACGCTGGCAAAGAGTATCTGGTCGTATTTATTGGGGTATGATAAGAATTCGTTGTGATTTATTTTGAGTACAAATGGAATCTTATGGGCATATTTCCTTGAGACAGCACCTAAAACTCCAAGCGTTGAAGCAACTGCATTGCACTCGCCTTCAATGGCAAGTTTAACAATATTTTCCGGATCAAAATAAATAGGATTGGGTGAAAATGATGCGCCTGCAGAATGCTCAATACCCTGGTCAACCGGTAATATCGAAAGGTATCCGCTACCGCTTAACCTGCCTGAATTGAATATAGCCTGCAAATTTCTTAAGACCTGAGGTGAACGGTCCGAATCTTTCCAAACCCGGTCAACAAAATCGCCGCCCGGCAAATAGAGTGATTCCTTTGGTATGGTTGTGCATTTATGTTCTAATAATGATGCGTCACTTCCTAATAATTCTTTAATATTTACTGACATTTTATTGCTCCTGATGATTTATATTATAAATTTAAGTGGTAAAAGGCAGCTTCGCTATACTGCAATCAAGCATGCCTTCATTATACTTTATTTTGTACGTTTTGGTGTAGTCTAAAAATATTGTCTTAACAAATCCTAATGCTATCATTCCGTATTTGTCAGAATCTGCCAAGCTTGTTACAAATCCGCATTCTTTGCCATCAGTAGTTATCTTAATCTGTTCATTCTGCAGCGGCAGACTGAATGTATCAATATTCAATCCAACCATATGTTTGCTTATCTTGTCATATGCATCAAGTCTTGCAATTACTTCCTGTCCAATATAGCAGCCTTTGGTGAAACTGACATATTCATTCAAACCGCATTCCAATGGATTTGTATGCTCACTCATTTCTCTGCCAAATGCGGGAATACCCAGCTCAATTCTTTTTGTATCATATTGTGCTTCTGTGATCTCATTCAAACCGAACTCATTATTATTCTCTTCCGAAAGAATTTTACTTTCCCAGTATTCTGCATCACCAGCTGAAAAAATAAATTCCACGCCTCCAATTGCACTATCATTCAATGTAATTATTGCATCATGAGAATCTGTAACAATGTATTTGCCTTTGCCTAATCCTGATACGTCACTGCCAGTGAACGATGAAACAAACTCATTTGCTTTATCGCCAAAGAACAAAATTGAGTTATGAGTACCGCTTAAATTTTCAGGAATAAAATCATCCATTATCGTATATTTATCCAGATGTGCTAAAACAGCTTTGGCATTACTAAAAGAGCAGACGGCAAAAACAAATTCACCCAGGTTATATAAAGTAAGCAGATCAATTATTCTGCCCTTATCCGATGTCAATACAGTTTTAACACATGAAAATTTATCAAGGGGTATAACCTGATTGGTTGAAAGCCTGTTTATCAGGTCAAGCCTGTCATTGCCTGAAAATTTTAAATAATCCTGTGGTAATCTATAGAAATTAAGCATTAATCAACAAATATACCTGTTTTTGATATGTGATTCAATTTAAAAAGCAGTCATTAAGTAATGCTTAATTCTAACTCAGCAGCAGAACTGCCAAAGGTCTGTTGCTCTAAAGTACCCGGTCATTTGTGTTTACGATTTCAGGCATTCAAATTATTTTGAAAAAGTTTCGATTTTATCACTAAATCAATTGAAATTAAAATAAAGTTGCGTTATTTTAGTAAAATTGATAATTTTTAACCTCCATCCAAGTAATGAATGCTTAAGGAATTTGGCCAGGACCTGAAAAAGCTTCGCGAACTCAAGGGGATTTCCATTGCGGAAATTTCCGCTGAAAGCAGAATTAATACTAAATTCCTGCAGCTGCTTGAAAACGGGAATTTTGATTTCCAGCCTGAAACATACATCCGCTCATTCATTAAAGCATACGCACGTGCCCTTAACGAAAACGAAAACCAGATACTCAACGATTACGATAAAGCTAAAGCCGGATTTTACGCGCGCAGAAAATTTGCTGATGAGAATTCAAAAGATATCAGCGCGCCTGATGCGAAACTGAGGATATCTGTACTTGAACAACCTGCCAAAAAGGAAAATGAAACAGAAGAGCCGGTTTATTCAAAGAGCCTTGAAAATGATAAGCCTGATTACATGAAATCAAAACCGGTTGAGTATAATGATACGCCGGAGTATTCAAATAAATCTATTACCCAAAAAATCCTACTCGGAGTTCTTGTTGTTGCTATAGGCGTTGGTATTTACTTCCTTATTGATTACCTTAACAGCAGCGGCGAAAAGAAAAGCGATGTTAAGCCGAAATCATTCAATGAGATTTCAAGCGAATACGAAAATAAAATATCAAATAAGACAATTGATTCGGCCCGTATAAGGGATTCACTTAAAACACTTGCGGAGCTTGATTCACTTACACTTACCATCAGGGCGATAAAGGATATTAAGGTTAAATTATACGTTGATGAAGATACTGAAGCGTATAATGAAAACCTGGCAGCCAAAGATTCGGTAATATTTAAAGCGAAAGAAAAATTCCGCTTTAGTGCCAATACCAGCCATAATGTTGATCTTTACCTGAACGGTAAATACTTAAAAAAAGCTAACCTTACACCCGGTTCATCAATTAAAAATCTCATAATAACAAAAGAAGGCATCCAGCAGCAATGAGCTTCTTTGGCGATGCTTTGAATTAAACTCACAAGCAAAACCTATGCCGGCAGATAAAAAAACCGCTGAAAAAGCAAGCAAGCTAAGGATTAAACTCCTTGATGCTGACTACAAGTATTACATACTTGCCCAACCCGATATTGACGACTTCACCTATGACATGATGATGAAAGAGCTGCAGGAAATTGAATCTGAATTTCCAGAGCTTAAAACAGCTGACTCACCAACTCAGCGCGTAGGCAGTGATCTATCCAACGACTTCCCGACAGTTATTCATGATGTACCAATGCTTTCGTTGTCCAATTCCTACGATGAAAACGATTTGGATGAATTTGATAAGCGTATTAACAACCTGCTGAAAGGCGAGAAATATAAATATGTTTGTGAGCTTAAATTTGACGGCATAGCCGTATCGATTACTTATAAAAATGGTCTCTTTATACAAGGCGCAACCAGAGGCGATGGCGTTAGAGGAGATAATATTACAACTAATCTGAAAACCGTGCGGGCCATACCGCTGCAGCTTGATAAAAAAATAGATATTGAAGTGCGCGGAGAGGTGTTCTTTATGCTCAAAGATTTCTTCCGGATAAATGAAGAACAGGAAGCAGAAGGCAAGCCAAGATACGCCAATCCACGCAATACTGCCGCAGGCAGTCTGAAGCTTAAGGACTCCCGCGAGGTCGCTTCCCGCAGGCT
>CAZQYL010000012.1:0-14969 GCA_964597425.1 uncultured Ignavibacteriales bacterium
TCGGTTTTGAAAAAATTGTAATTTCCGGCGAACAGCTTGAATTGTTCTTTGACCTGAACAATGAAGCAATCTTTACAAGCGGTTATTTTGAAAAAGTACTGGGCGTTATCAATGAGCACTTCAAAAACACATCACGGGTTAAACAATCAAAGAGCTCACTTTCAGTGCTATTCCGCATTCCCCAGCAGCCAACACATGCTGAAAGGCTTGCGGAAATTCACAATTTTGTTGGAAAATTAGCAAATCTTTGACTTTAATGTTGAAAAAAATCCTTATTTTATATATGTTTGTATAACTATCTTAAGGAGGTAATATGCTCAAGATATTTTCCTTTTCATTAATTTTCATATTCTATATTACTCAAAATTTTGATAGTCAGACTCTAGAATGGCAGAAACACTATTCTCTAAATAATTATGCAAAAGGACAAAAAATTGCCTTTGATAGGACAGAAAATTTTTATGTATGCGGCAGCTCAGCAGATAGTCTATTGCTTACCAAATTTAATAAAGATGGATTATTACTATGGGCTAAGACGTACAATATTAATGGGACTTATGGAATAGCTACTGATATTAAAATTAAAAGTAATTATATATATATAGTAGGATATTTAACGGTAAATAATTTTCGTTTATTAACAACTGTAAAATTTGACTCATCGGGTAACCTTATTTGGGTCAGATCGTTTCAAAGTGATGATAATCAAATATACAATAATGCATACTTAGCAATAGATTCATTAAATAATTTAATTGTCGCTGGAAATTTAACTAATGGAACAAATTTAACAGATATTTATATCATTAAATACAATAATATAGGATCATTAATATGGACAACTACTATTAACGGACCTGCCGGACGCAATGATTATGTTGGTGGTTTGGCAATTGATTACAATAATTATATATATTTGACTGGTACAGCATGTAGTCAAAATTCTATTTATTTCCAGTTTTATGAGTATTTAACTGCCAAGTTGAATAGTAGTGGTCAAATTTTATGGACAAAACACAATGGTAACGGTTACTATAACTACGCAAGTGAACTTATTCTGGATGATTCTTTAAATGTTATTGTAACAGGATGCATTAATATGGATTTTTGTACAATAAAATATGATAATTTAGGTAATACAAAATGGAATAAAACATATAGTTCTGGAAACGACAGTTTAGATATTTCCAATTCTTTAACAAGTGATATAGAATGCAATATTTATGTTACTGGTATCCTTGCAAACAATAGTAGTCATGCCTCAATGGGTATTATTAAGTATGATCAGTCCGGTAATCAAATTTGGGACAAACGTTACAGATTAATAAACTCAATATGGGGTAATAAAACAAAATTTTATGAAAATGATGGACTTTATGTCGTAGGTACACGAGATAATAACCAACATGATATACTGTTATATAAATTAAATTCAGACGGGACATCAGTATTTTCAACAATTTATCATTATTCATATGATGATAATCCAACTGATTTTATTGTAGATATGGATAAATCAATCTATATCACAGGATTTAATCAACATATTGGAGAATCCTACACTGATTTATTATTTTTGAAATATTCCCAGACCCTGAGCATTTATCAAATTACTTCTGAAATTCCTCAATTTTACTCCCTACAGCAAAATTACCCTAATCCATTCAATCCGAACACAAAAATTAGATTTTCTCTTCCAAGGTCTTCATTTACCAAAATAATCATTTATGATGTTGTAGGTAAAGAAATTAATAATTTGGTTAATAGTAAATTCTCGGCTGGTATTTATGAAGCCGAATTTAACGCTTCAAATCTTTCATCAGGAATTTATTTCTATAAACTTATCACTGAAGATTTTACTGAAACAAAAAAAATGGTTTTAATCAAGTAAATATATGAAAACATTTATACTCTCATTAATAATTCTTATTCTTACTGCAGGAAACCTCTATTCACAGGTTTCAACTGTTTGGGAAAAAAGATATAACGGAACCGGCAACGGATACGATGAAGCAACTTCATTATTTGTTGATGCCGCAGGGAACATATATGTTGCAGGTGCAAGTACCGGTTCTGGCTCAGGGAAAGATTTCACTGTGGTTAAGTACAACAGTGATGGATTGACCCAATGGGTTGGCAGGTACAACGGACCCGGTAATGCTGATGATGATGCATACCTGGTAAAAGTTGATAATGCGGGAAATGTTTATGTAAGCGGTGCAAGCACAGGAAGCGGTTCAGGGCTGGATTACTGCGTTGTTAAATATAATTCAGCTGGAGTGCAGCAATGGGCATCAAGGTACAACGGCCCGGGCAACGCTACTGATGAAGTATACTCTTTGCAATTTGATAATTCCGGTAATGTATATATAACCGGCTACAGTAACGGCGGCTCAACAGGAGATGATATATGTACTATAAAGTATAATTCATCAGGCGCTCAGCAATGGATGGTAAGGTACAATGGCTCAGCAAATAATGATGATTACGGCAATTCAATTGCAATTGATAATGCAGGTAATTCATATGTTACAGGCGCAGTCACCAGGACAGGCTCTGACCTGGATTACATTACTGTAAAATATAACGCAAGCGGCGTTCAGATTTGGTCTGTGTTTTACAACGGCCCGGGTAACGGTGAGGATTTTCCTTCATCAAATGCAATTGATGCAAATGGAAACATTTTCGTAACCGGTTATAGTTACGGAAGCACCTCGGGTCCGGATTACTGTACAATAAAGTACAACAATTCAGGCGCTCAGCAGTGGGTACAGAGATATGACGGTCCCGATGGATGGGATGAATCATGGAACATCATTTTAGATCCGGCAGGTAATGTTTACATTACCGGCAACAGCGCGGGAGTCGGCACAGGTGATGATTACTGCACGATCAAGTATAACAATTCAGGCGTACAGCAATGGATAGCCCGTTATACCGGATCGGATTCGAGCAATGATTACTGCAATTGGGTTGCACCCGATGCAAACGGAAATGTTTATGTTACAGGTATTGTTGGCGATGGAGTTGGTAATCAGCAGAATATAGTAACTGTAGGATATAATTCCGCAGGCGTTCAGCAATGGGTGCAGACATATAACGGTATTGGCAATGAATTTGACAGCGGCAATGCGCTGACTGTAGATAACCAGGGTAACGTTTACGTAACCGGCGGCAGCGATAACATTGGGAACACTGATTTTGTAACTATTAAATATTCGTCAACTATTGGTATTCAGCCAATTTCAACGGAAATACCGGACAAGTTTCAGCTTAAGCAGAATTATCCCAACCCGTTTAATCCATCAACACGAATTCAGTTTAGTATTCCAAATGCAGCCACTGACTCCCGGTCAGTTAAGCTTGAGATTTATGATATTTCAGGTAAGCTGATAAGAACATTACTAAATGAAGATCTGAGTGCAGGTATGTATGAAATTGATTTTGAGGCATCGGGTCTTGCGACCGGAACGTATTTTTACCGATTAACAACTGATAATTTCACAGAAACTAAAAAAATGTTGTTGATAAAATAAAGAAGTTATTTTTGAAACCTTGTTTCTAAGGATGATAAAATAGCAATAGCTATTTTATCAGTAATCCCGCTTTTGGGAATCTGATTAAATATCATATTATGAAACTTTCATCCATCTTAATACCAATAATATCCATCTTCTTTTTTCAGTCATACCTTTTTTAGCAGATGGGCTGGTTTCAGCAGGTTAGCGGAACAACCGTTAATTTACATTCTGTCAATTCACACCATGGCAATGAAAACATAGCGTGGACATGCGGTGATAGCGGGGTTATTCTTCATACTACAAATGGAGGAACAAACTGGGTCCTGCAGGTTTCCGGTACAACAAATGATCTGTACAGCATATGTTTCATGGAAAGCGCTGCTGCACCTGTTATGGCTGTCGGGGAAGGAGGAATAATACTTAGAACAACTAACTTCGGAGCCAACTGGGTCACCATCTCTTCTCCTACAACCAAAACCTTGAGGAACATCAGCGATTTTGGATTTGTTGCCGTTGGCGATAGCGGTACAATAATTAAAAGTTCCGATTTTGGTATAAGCTGGGTTACACTTCCAAGCCCAACAACAGTCCAATTGAACGCAGTATGTGCAATATTTTCAAATTATATAGTTGGCAATAACGGAATAGTGCTTAAAGGCTCTTCAGGCACTAACTGGCAATTGATACCTAGCGGAACCAGTGAAAATCTGTATGGAGTTCCACTGTTTGGCAGCACTGATATTACTATCGGAACGGGAGGTTTGATCTGGAGAAGCACAAACTTCGGTACAAACTGGTTCGGGCAGAACAGCAACACCACTTTAACATTAAGATCAGTGGAATATTCAGTTAACAACTCATCAAGGATATATATTTGCGGTGACGGCGGAACCATAATAAAATCCACCAACAGCGGAAATGTTTTTGGGTTCCAGAACACCCCCACAACCCAGGACCTGAATTCAATATTCTTTTATCTGGGTGATGACCGTGGATATGCCTGCGGAAATAGCGGCACTATTCTGAAAACCAACAATGGCGGCGGAGCGATTATTACAGCAATAAACAATTCCAGCGGAATACCAAATGAATACAGCTTAGGACAGAATTTTCCAAACCCGTTTAACCCTGAAACCAGTATCAGGTTCAGCATTGCATCAGGTGAAATGACAAAAATTTCGGTTTATGATGTTTCAGGGAAAGAGACTGAAGTTTTGATGAACAGATTCTTGAATGCCGGTGAATATGAAGTTACATTTGGCGGGTCAAATTATGCAAGCGGTGTTTATTATTACAGGATTATCTCCGGTACGTTTTCAGAGACACGGAAAATGGTGCTGGTTAAATAAATAAGTGCCGGCAAAACCAGGTTATTTTTAGAGAGAGCTTCATGAAATGAAGATCAAACAACCTGTGCAGCTTACCGGCACGATTCAATTAACCAATTTTTCTATTTGATCAGTATCATTTTCTTTGTCTCAACATTTACATTATTACTTCTCAATGAATAAAAATAAACCCCCGTTGATAAGCCGGCGGCATCAAACGTGACCGAAAAAATTCCTGCATTCAATTCGTCCCCTTTTATCAAACTTTTCACGATCCTGCCGTTAATATCGTAGACTACCAAATCTATTTTTGAAGCTTCCGGCAAAGAGAACTCTATTTTTGTAACAGGATTGAACGGGTTCGGGTAATTTTGTTTTAATATATATGAATCAGGAATGATATTGCCGCTATAACCAATACCAGTTATCTGGCTGCCAACCGCTCTTAGGATCGCAGTATTGCCTCCAAGAACATATACTGTATCACCTGCGCTAACATGAATTTTACCCAGTGTGATAGTATGGGCATTCTGGTATGACCATGAATTTCCTCCATCAGTTGTTCTGCAGATCGCCGTTGTTGAATTACCGCTTACATAACCGGTATTGGCATCTTTAAAATCAATGCTTGACGCATCAACAGCAATTGGCAGTGTAATCAATGTCCAGTTCAATCCGCCATTGGTTGTTTTGGCAACCCTTTGTGTCCCGGATGTCTGGCATACATATACAAGATCTGCCGTTACTGCATCTATATCCCTGATACTGCCGGTTAAACCTGTTGTTAACGGAGACCAGTTCACTCCCCCGTTTGTTGTTTTATATACCGGTCTGTTTGAAGGATTATAACAGACATATCCTGTATTGGCATCTACCATATCAGCAGAATAAATATTTTCTGAGGTGCCTCCTGTTGAATACTGCATCCAGTTATCTCCGCCATTCGTGGTTTTAAAAACATTCCCGCCCGGAACAGTGGAAAAGTTAACAAATGTCCACCCTGTATTCTCATCAATGAATTCAATTGTTTGAAGGCTGTAATTTGTTACGGAAGGCTGGGTTTTCTGCACCCAGTTAACTCCGCCGTTTGTTGTTTTAAGTACTTTACTGTTCTGGCCGCTTATGTAACCGGTTGTCTGGTTCAGCATGGAAATAGAAAATATATCACCCGTAAATCCAAGATCATAAGTTATCCAGTTATTTCCTGCGTTCGATGAATAAAATATTTCTTTTGTTGTGCCGTTAAAAGCTCTGCCAACAGCCCAAACTTTTGGTGAGCCGGGAAGTGTTGTAACATCAAACATCAATGCTGTTGAAAGCAAAAAACTATTGGAGCTCCAGGTATTTCCGCCATCAGCTGAAACTGCCACAATTCCATAATCACCTGATATCACAAGTGTTGACCCGATCTTATCAATGGAGTACCAAATATATGTTGTGGCAGGTCCGCTTACAGTTATTGGCAATCCCTGCCAGGTTGAGCCGCCATCAGTAGATTTATATAAAAACCCGGGATCGCCAACTGCATAAATTTCTGAAGCAGAAACGATCTTAACCTGAAACAACGACCAGTTATTTTGCCCGGAACCAACTGAATCCCAGGTTGTACCTGCATTAGTCGTTCTGTAAATATTCCCGCCGCCTCCGGTTACAAAGCCCGTATTTGTATTCAAAAAAGTTATGTCATACATAAACGGACCTGTTACAACGCCTGATTCTGTCCAGTTCACTCCCCCGTTTGTGGTTTTTAGAATTTTTCCGTCCGTTTGGGTTACATATACAGTCTGCGCGTCTGTTCCCCAGATTGATGTATATGCTGTTGCTGCAGTATTTGTTGATAATACCCAGTTCACGCCGCCATTTGTGGTTTTAACAATTGTACCTCCAAAGCCACTGCCGCTTCCTGCGACTGCATAGCCTGTATTATTATCAAAAAACCAGATACCTTGTGCCCGTTGATTTAAAGGAATAACCAGGCCTGTTGCAACAGAGTCAAAAGATACGCCGGCATTTGTTGTTCTGCCAATGTAACCTTTGTCTCCCGCAACAATTCCTGTAGTAGTATTAAAGAACCACAAACTGTAATTTTGCGAAACATCATAAGTAAGCCCAACCCTTCCGCAAAAATGGTGAAAATTCCAGTTTACACCTGCATTTGTAGTACGCATGAAGGTACCGTTTGCGCCAACAGTGAACCAATTGTTTGCGTCAACAATATCAATTTTTCTTAATAAATTTGGCTGCGGCTTGGGGTGTATAAATTTCCAATCCTGGTAATCCTGTGCAAACACATTAACACATATTACAAGCAATAACAACCAATATAATTTTTTCATTTTTTTAGTTATAATAAAACCGGTACCGTTCTGTCTTCAATAGGATGCCCCCTTATCGAAATTACCCCCGTAGAACTGATACCGGTTTGTTAATTTAATTTATTTTATTTTACTAGAACCATCTTCTTTGTATCTATTCTGTTGTTATCTACAAACAATGAATAGAAATACACGCCTGATGAAAGTTCGGAACCGCTAAAGTCATATGTTACGGTCCCGCTTCTGAAATCTAAACCGTCTATAAGTGTTTCAACTTCCTGTCCTGTAATATCGAATATCTTCAATGTTACATTTCCTTCTTTTGGTAATGTAAATTTTATTTTTGTTACAGGATTAAACGGATTTGGATAATTTTGTGACAATGAATATTCTGAGGGAGTTTCATTATTCCATGTTATAGTACCTGTGAGGGCTTTAATATACTTATAAATTTCTCCTCCAAATGTATTTCCGCATACTGCAAACGCTGTATCCTGATGAACCATATCTACTCCCATTGTAGTATATCCGCCTGTCTGGCTGATTTCCCATGTAACACCCTTATTGGTGGTTTTGCCTACAGTACCAAATATACCTGCCACCATTCCTGTATTTACATTTATCCAGTCAGTGCAGAAAAGTGTACCTATACTGGTCAGTGGAAAATTCAGATTAACCCAGTTTGCTCCGCCATCTGATGAAGTAAATACCTGCGATGCAGATGTTGTTACAAAAATATTATTTACATCAACTACTGTAAGACCGTTCAAAGTCGGGCTCGATGGTAATCCAGCCATTGAAAGTATCCAGGTTGCTCCTCCATCAGTTGTCTTCTGGAACTGCCCTGCACCGGAAATATAACCTGTATTTGCATCAACCATTTCAACTTTCACGGCAATCGGACCTGAATAAGCTGAAGTCTGTTCGGTCCAGTTCACGCCTGCATTTGTAGTTTTAAATATTTTTGTGTTTCCACCAACTCCTGCCAAACCGCCAACTACCCAGCCTGTATTATCATTAACAAAATCTACACCATTACAGAAATATGGTACCAAAGCGGAATTAAATGACAAAGTTGTATCCCATGTAGTACCGGCATTTGTAGTTTTCCAGAAAAGTCCAAACCTTCCTACAACATATCCTGTCGTTGCATTGCGCATATTCAGGTCACTCAGATTATTAGCAGCATAATGCCCTGTATTAAACCATACTGCTCCCCCATTTGTTGAGTAAACTGCAACATCTGTTCCGCCATTATTGTAACCAATGGCTATTACTCTGCCGTTACCTGATGCTGCATATACATCAACCATATTCGCAACAGTGGCATGTACAGAAGCTGTTTGCCAGTTACCGCCGGAATTTGTTGACTTGTTCATTAAGCCGTAAGTGCCGCCAATAAGCATTGTTGAACCGACCATATCAAAAGCATAAACTAAAAATGATGAGTACTGTCCCGAGGCCAGGTAATTTATAGTTGTCCACGTTGTGCCGTTATCTGTGGATTTATACATATCACTGGTTGATGAAAAGCCTGCCATGTATATATCAGAACCGGCTACAACTATCCTGTTCATTGTGCTTGTTGTCGGTGCGCTTGTGCCCTGCCAGTTTGCTCCTCCATTGGTAGTATATCTAAAACAACCTGTTGAACCGCACAAATATCCGGTAGTTGCGTTTATCCATTTTGAATCATAGAGAGTGTTAGTTGTTCCTACATTCGAAGTTGTCCAGTTAATACCTGCGTTAGTAGTAAAATAAGTATTACCGGAAGTAGATGTTACAATAATATTATTTGTATCAGGGGCATATACTGAATAAAGCGTTGTAGTTCCAAGATTAGGTACCTGAACCCAGTTTAAACCTGCATTTGTGGTTTTCTGAAGCTTGAATGTACTTGTACCGCAGAAGTAACCTGTCTGCGCATTTATGAAATGGAAATCATAAATTGAGCCTGAACCTGTTGGTATTACCTGAACAGTATCATATGTTACCCCGCCATTTGAAGAGCGAACAACACCCCGGCAGCTTTGGCTGCCAAGTAAGAAATTGTTCACATCAAAAAACCAGCCGCTGTAAAGTGTTTGAAGTATTCCTGCACCTGGGTATAAAGTACTCTGATATCCGATAGAAAAGGTTGTCCAGTTTACCCCCGCATTGGTTGTTTTCATCATTACGCCATAATCGCACATTGCGTACCAGTTATTGGCATCAATCATCTTCATATTCTGAACATAACCGCCCTGGGGTTTAGGATTTGACCACTGCCAGCCGCCCGATTGAGAATATATATTTAAAGATGTGAATAGTAATATTAAGAGAAATGTAATTTTCTTCATTTCTATTGCTCCCTCTATTGAATTTATGAATTTTGTTATCTAAAAATATCTTAACAATTATCTGTTTCCAAAGAAAAATAATCATAATATTACCCAATATATCTTGATAGATATTGTTAATTTCATATCTTTTTCTTAATTTTTGCATTATTTTATTACCCAGTAAAATGATTAAAATTAAGTTCATACAATTTTTCTTAAACCTGAATGATCTGGAAAAAAAGGATTTTAGAAAATTTGTTTCTTCGGGATATTTTAACAAAGGAAGGGATTTTTCCGCTTTTTTGTTGGTTTTTGAAAAGAACAGGGATAAAGCATCTAATGCGAGGAGTCTTATCAAACTGATATCAGAAGACCTTTCATATACGAGTCGAAGTGTTTGGAACCGTTTTCACGAGTTAACATCCCTGGCAGATCAATATATAGCAATTAAAGAAATAAACAGAAATGAGCTGTTGTTCAGTAACCTGGTATCTTCATATCATATCAATAAATTTGAATACGGTCTTTTCAACCAAAAGGTAAACCAAAGCAGAAAAAAATTCGGTAAAACCAAAAGAGGTCTTGATACAAATTACTATTACTACCAGCTTTTGCAGCAACTTGGGAATTCATATATCTTCCAGAATAAGACCGAACCATTCATAACCAACCTGACAGAACAGGTAATCTATCACAGTGCAAGTTATATTATCAATCACTATCTGAATTTGATAGAACTGCTCCAACAGGGTAACCTGACTGCAAAAGATCTCTCAGAAAAAGGACTGAATTTTCTTACGGATAATAACACAGAAAATTTCATTAAATCGTTAAAAGAGAAACATTATGATCTTTATTGCCAGGTCTCAATTCATTACAATATTTACAAAGCTTTTTTGTTAAAAGAAGATGAGTCATACTACAAGACATCGCTGAAATTTTTTGAACTTGTTTCCGGTACCGCAGATAACGCTTACAAATCTTTGTTTTATCAGTTATTTATAAACTACTGCATTGAAAGGACCAATAAAAACGAGCCTGCATATTACAAAGAGTTATTCCGTCTGTACAATAAAAAGCTGAGCGAGGGGCTTTTCCAGGATCTGCAGGTTGGAAACTTCCCTATAAACAATTTCAGGGATTACATATTTGTCGCTCTTCAATTGGGAGAAATTGAATGGATAAAATGGTTCATCAGTAAATATTCACATCATTTACCCCAAAATGTGAGGGAGGATGAAATAAATCTTTCATACGGGATATTATATTACCACGAATCTGATCATATTAACTCTCTTAAATTCCTCAACAAAGTAGCCGGAGAAAACTATATACATTATATGGATTCTAAATACTATAAACTTAGGCTATATTACGAAACTGAGAGCTTTGAAGAAGCTATCCTTGAAATAGATAATTACAGGCATTACCTGCGCTCTCATAAAGAAATTCCTGATACATTTGCAAAACCATATAAAATTTTCATAAAAGAATATTCTGTCCTCCTAAATTCAAAACTGAAGAATAAACCGGAAGATGCAGCTATACTGGCTGAACAAATCAAAGCTAAAGCCATATCCCCCAGAAGAAGATGGATACTGAACAAGTTGAATGAATTAATAAAAAATAAATAAGCTTTCTTGGGGAACTAATTGACAATTTACAGAAGTTACTATTGTAACTAACCTATTTTCTTAATTCAATAACATAATGAAAAGATTACTTACTGTATTTTTACTGTTTGCTTCAATTTCTATAACCTTTTCACAGCAAAATGGCGTTTTAAACGGCATTATCATTGATAAATACACCCAGACATTCTTAAAAGATATCAATATTCAGATACTTGGAACTGATCTTAAGACCAGGTCAAAGGAAGATGGCAGCTTTCGTTTAACAGGAATTCCTGTCGGCACTTACGAAGTTGAGTTCAGTTCAGCATCATTTCAAAAATATATTCAAACCGATGTTGTAATTTCAACTGGAATTGAAAGAGAATTGATCATTGAGCTTCAGGGCATATCAACGGAAGAAGTAGTCATTGAAGATTCAAGATTCCAAAAACCAGGTGATGTCACAACATCATATAAATCGCTTACTTTTGAAGAGATCCGCCGCTTCCCCGGTGGACTGGAAGATATTGGCAGAGTTATCCAATCGCTCCCGGGAATCTCACTTACATCAGACGGCAGAAACGACCTGCTGGTTCGTGGCGGCTCACCCGCTGAAAACCTGTTTGTAGTTGATGGATTTGAAGTGAACAATATTAATCATTTCGGTTCTCAGGGTGCAACAGGCGGACCCGTAAGTGTACTCAATCTTGATTTTGTAAGGAATGTAAACTTCCTCACAGGCGGTTTCAGTGCAAAATACGGCGATAAGCTTTCTTCTGTGGTTGAAATAGAACAAAGAGCAGGTAGCTATGAGAAATTCTTCGGGAAAATAAATCTAAGCGGAACGGGTTTCGGGGCGAATTTTGAGGGACCGATCTCAAAAAAGAACCGCTCAAGCTGGTTAATTTCAGCAAGGCGAAGTTACCTTGACCTTATCTTTAATGCAGCGGGATTTTCATTCGTACCTGAATACACCGATTTCCAGGCTAAAGCTGATTTCAAGCTCAACAATAAAAATTTCATAGAGTTTAACTCATTTGGTGCGCTTGATAAAGTACGATTCAACAACGATACCGAAGAGAATAAACAGAATAATCTCACTATACTCAAGAACAACCAGAACAGTTACTCAGCAGGAATTTTGTGGAAAACTCTTTTAAACAAGAACTCATTTTTAGTAACATCAGTCGCAAGGAATTTTTCCAATTATAATTTTTCTCAAAGAGACAGCAACTTCACAGAAGTGTTCCGGAATGATTCCAAAGAAAGTGATGTTCAGCTAAAACTGGATTACAGCAGCCGCCTGGGCAGCAGCACATTCATTTCTCTTGGCGGAGCCGGTAAAAGATTGAAACTTAATTACGATATCGACAAAAAAGCAGATACGCTCTATTATATCGATCCAAATACAGGCAATAACATCATAGTCCCGGCAGTTACTGTACTTGAAAACATAAATACATACAAAGCATTTGCATACGCGGAAATTGTACAAAACTTTATGAAGCGGCTAAAGCTTACTGCAGGTGTAAGATATGATTACTTCGATCTCATTAATAAAAAGAGTTACATTTCTCCAAGAACAAGTCTTGCCATAACAATTACACCTGTTTTTTCAGTCAACCTTTCATACGGAATTTTCCACCAGTCACCTTCAAACATATGGATAGTTGGTTCTGAAAAGAACAAAGATCTCAGGGATATCAGGGCTGATCATTATATCGCAGGCATTGAATACCTGCTGGATGAAAGCACCCGTTTGACAATTGAAGGTTACTACAAAGATTACAAATACTACCCCGTGAGTGTAAGCAGACCGTACCTGGTACTTGCAAACAACAGCGGATTTGAAACCCAGAATTCATTTGGACTCGAAGAACTCAAAAGCGAAGGAACAGGAAATGCCAAAGGGTTTGAAATTTTCCTTCAGAAAGCGTTAACTAAAAATTTTTACGGAACAATCAGTTTTTCATACAGCGATGTTAAATATAAAGCTTACGATGGCATCGAAAGAAGATCTGACTGGGATAACCGTTTTGTAGCGAATATAAATGGCGGTTATAAACTTGGTTCTTCATGGGAATTCAGCGCAAAGTTCCGCATCGCCGGCGGCAGACCTTATACTCCGATCGATCCAAATAACGGAAGCATAAATTATGATCTGTATAATACCGAAACACTTCCGGTTTATCACAGGCTTGATGTGAGGGCTGAAAAGAAATTCATTTTTAAAGCGTGGACACTTACAACATATGTTGATATACAAAATATTTACAATAAGCAGAATGTTTACCAATACGAATGGAATCCGTTTAAGCGCGAAATTGAAACCAATAAGAATCTTGGAATACTGCCAACAATTGGGATAAGCGCAGAATTTTAACTCACAGTTTTGATTTACTTCTAAGGCCGGTTTAAAACCGGCCTTTTTTATTGATTTTTTCAAGAATTCAGCATTTCCCTATATATAATTATCATACTTTAAATTGTATAAAGTCATAGGAATGAACTCCATTAAGGCTGTATTTTATATTGAATTATTATGATTTCTAAGTTAATACTCCAATGAAAAATACTCTAATAGTTATATTTATTTTGTCAGTTCTCTTACCCTGCAATTCATTTACTCAAGATAATTCTTCTGAAAAGCTGAAGGCATATGAATACCTCGATTCAAAAGGGGAAGTTTATTTTTCCTTTGAAGTTTTCGATAAAGCCAGGATAAATGAAATATCGAAAATCATTTCAGTTGATAATGTAAAAGGAGAAACAGTTTTCGCTTATGCAAACAGATGTGAATTCGAGGAATTCTTAAAACTGTATATCCCGTTCACTGTGCTTCCTCATCCGGGTGATGTGAATTTCGATCTGAACATGAAAGACTCTCCTGCTGAACTAATGGAATGGGATTCATACCCTACTTACGAAGCTTATGTTACTATGATGAACCAGTTTGCTGCAAGTTACCCAAACCTGTGCAGAATAGTGAATGCAGGTTCTACCATCCAGGGAAGGCAAATATTATTTGCCGTTATTTCTGATAATGTAAACACCCCTGAACCGGAACCCAAAGTAATGTATACTTCCTCAATGCACGGAGATGAAACAACAGGTTATGTACTTATGCTGAGGCTCATCAATACTCTTTTAACTGGTTATGGATCAATTACACATTATACTAATCTGATAAACAATACAGAGATCTGGATAAATCCTCTCGGCAATCCCGATGGTACATACCGCTCAGGTAACAGCACGGTCAACGGGGCAATACGTGGAAACGCGAATAATTACGACCTCAACCGTAACTATCCCGGAGTTGACGGACCAAACTCAGCGCCGCTTCAGCCGGAAACTATTTTGTTTATGAATCTTTCAGGGCAGCAGTATTTCAGGCTATCCGCAAATTTCCATGGCGGTACTGAAGTGCTTAATTATCCCTGGGATAGCTGGGCAAGGCTCTGCACTGATGATGCATGGTGGGTAAGAACATGCAGGAAATATGCTGATACTGTTCACGTTTATGCTCCCGCAAATTATATGAATGAATATGTGAACGGAATAACAAATGGTTATGCATGGTATTATGTACGAGGCTCAAGGCAGGATTACCAGATCTACTACAGGCATGGCAGAGAAGTTACCATTGAAATTTCAGATACAAAGCTTTTGCCGCCTGCGCAATTACCCGCACATTGGGAATATAATTACAGGTCGCTTATAACATATCTTGAACAGGCTCAGTACGGCATCCGCGGCGCAGTAACTGATTCATTAACCAATCAGCCGGTTAAAGCAAAGGTAACAATATCCGGTTTTGATGTTGACAGCTCTGAGGTTTATTCCGATAGCCTGTTCGGCATGTATTATA
>CAZQYL010000012.1:15069-20574 GCA_964597425.1 uncultured Ignavibacteriales bacterium
TTTGATGTTGACAGCTCTGAGGTTTATTCCGATAGCCTGTTCGGCATGTATTATAGGATGATTATCGCCGGTAATTACAATCTCACTTTTTCAGCAACCGGCTATTACAGCAAAACTATACAGAATGTAACTGCAGTTAATGACCAGGCAACAATACTTAATGTTCAGCTGAGACCCATAACAACCGGGATCAGCGGTAACAGTGAAATTCCGCAAGAATACAGGCTATATCAGAACTACCCAAATCCATTCAATCCAACAACTAAGATCAAGTTCCAAATTAGCGGTACATCCGCAGCGCAGACATTCCTGTCTGTGTATGATTTACTGGGGCGTGAAGTTGCAACTCTTGTTAACGAACAATTACAGCCCGGCACATATGAAGTTGATTTTGATGGAAGCAATTATCCCAGCGGTATATATTTTTACAAAATCATATCAGGAGAATATTCGGCAGTGAAAAAAATGATCATGTTAAAATAACAGATTTAATATTAAACCTGTTAAATATTTTAAAAAAACAAAATGAGAAAAATCACTTACATAATGGTTTTAACATTTTTCATTCTTCTTTCATTTCAATATATTTACAGCTCAATAACCATATTGAACCATACCCCACTATCCAATGCATTAAATGTAACACCTTCTTTAAACATTACACTGCAATTCAGCGCATCTATTAATACTGCAACACTAACAGGCAATAATATACGTTTGTATGGCTCTCAAAGCGGAATCCATAATTCAATTTTAACCTATAACTCTTCAAATAATACAGTTACAATTGACCCGAATGCAGATTTCAGATATGGAGAAACAATCGAAATTATTGTAACACAAAATGTAAAAAGCACAACTAATGACTCGCTGGCAAAACCATATATCTGGCGTTTTAATACAGATGTAACCCTTGGTGCAACAGGCTATGTACTTAACACATCCATTTCAGGGGCAGTGATTTTCGGAAGTATTCTATTTGACTGTGACAATGATGGTGATCTGGATGCTGCTGCTGGTGACCATGAAGCCGGAACTGTGATCATCTATAAAAATAACGGCAACGGAGATTTTTCAGTATTTACAACACTAACAGGAGGAGGACTTGCATATACAACTTATGCTCCTAAAAGCGCAGACTTTAATTGTGATGGCAATATGGATCTTGCAGTTCCTGTGCGTTTCAGTAACATAATTACAATTTGGTTCGGAAACGGAAGCGGTAATTTTTCTCCTGTTCAACAGGTAGGAGTAAATGCTGAACCCCAGGAAGTTTCAATTGCTGATTTAAACGGTGACGGATACCTCGATGTTGTTGCAGTATGCAATAATGCAGGAACATTTTTTTATGATATATTGATTAATGATAAGACCGGTCATTTTAACAGGACTCAACAGGTTAACGTACCGGCCAGACCGGATTTCTGTACGAACGGAGATGTTGATAATGATGGTGATATAGATATTTTTGTGGCTGTAGCAGGAAGTTCCGCAAGCAATTGTTACATTTTGAATAACAGCGGCAGTGGTTCATTTACTGTAAACCAGATCCAGGTCGCAAATACCGGAGCTACTCCAACACCTGGAGATTTTGATGGAGACGGCGATCTTGACCTTATCGTTAACGGTAATTCCACTTCACCAACTTTTGGAATGAAGGTTCTTAAGAATAACGGCACCGGAACATTCAGTGAAACACAAATATTCGGCACTCAGTCATTGGTTTACGGATATGGTTTAAAATTTACCAAGGATATAAACAATGATGGTTACCTTGATTTTGTTACATCTTTTAACGGAGCCATTGAGATATATACAAACAACGGGTCAGGTAATTTTTCATTATATCTTACAATTGCAGGTAATGGTTGGCCTGCATACTCAATGGGTATTGGAGATATAACTGGTAATGGAAGCATGGGGATCTGCACACCCGGAAATGAACCATGGGTTTTGAATATATATAAAGCTGTAACTCCTCCGCCCCCGCCTCCTGCACCGTTATTAGTATCACCGGGAAACGGGTCTTCGTGTATAACGTTAACAACTTTGCTGGACTGGTCAGATGTGACAGCAGCTACAAGTTATAACGTTCAGGTTGCAACTGATGCTGCATTTACAACACCAATAATTAATATAACCGGACTTACATCCTCTCAGTACGCAATACCTTCAGGACTGGCAAATAACACTTTGTATTTCTGGAGAGCAGCATCAGTTAATTCAGGCGGTACAACATGGTCATCTGCCTGGAGTTTCACTTCGTCAACCGTTAATCTGGCTGCCGCCCCCACGTTATTAACTCCTGCAAACGGAGTTATTGGTCAAACTTTAACCCCAACTTTAGACTGGTCCGATCTTTTGGGTGCTGCATCATACAAGACGGAAATTTCAACAAATAATTCATTTACAACAATCACAGATTCTGCAACAGTATCAGTTTCTCAATATACAATTCTGCCGGGGAAACTCAGCTTAGGTACTTTATATTACTGGAGGGTGACCGGAAGAAATGCCTGTAATATAAGTCCTATATCCGCTATTTGGAACTTTACAACAGCAGCAAACCCTCCGGCAATTCCAACATTGGTTTCACCGGCAAATGGTGCGGGCTGCCAGTCTTTAAACTTGACTTTAGACTGGTCAGATATATCCGGGGCAACAAGTTATACTGTACAGGTATCTTTTGTTTCAACATTTGCCACAACGGTTATCAATGAAAGCAATCTGACTTCTTCTCAATATATTGTTCCTTCCAATTTAACAAATAACAGCCTTTACTATTGGAGGGTAAATGCAGCCAATTCAGGAGGAACAAGCGCATGGTCTGAAGTGTGGAGTTTTACAACTACTTCGGCTTCTTTACCGGTACCGCCTGTGTTATCTACTCCTTTGAACGGCGCAACAGGTCAATCGCTAACACCTAAACTGGTTTGGCTTAAACTAAACGGGGCATCTATATACCGTGTGCAGATCTCGACAGGAAATCTCTTTACAACTATCACTGACTCCTCAACTGTAACAGATTCCTTTTATACAATTCCGTCTGGTAAATTAGCCAATGACGTTGTTTATTACTGGAGAGTGTTTGGTATAAATTCCTGTAATATAAGCACAGCATCATTAGTGTGGAATTTTAAAACGGATCTTGTAGGGATAATTCACAATTCTGAGATAATTCCTAAGGAATTTAATCTTTACAATAATTTTCCAAATCCGTTTAATCCGGTAACCAGTATTCCTTTTGATATACCAGTAAAATCTTTTGTAACATTAAAGATCTGGGATTTATTAGGTAAAGAGATCATGACCCTGGTCAATAGTGATTTAAGCCCGGGAAAATATGAATTCATACTGAATGCATCAGGGTTAAGCAGCGGCATGTATATTTATAAATTAAAAGCGAATAATTACACTAGTATAAAGAAAATGGTTTTAATAAAATAATATCTATTTTTAAAATTTAATACTTAGATCCATGAAACACTTGACCTTGTTGTTCATGATAATTTCGTTCATTCTCTGTTCATGCGGAAATGATAAATTTACAACTGAACAGAAAAATTACATTCTGCCGGACCAGTATGAGAATCTGGGAGAACCCGGATTAATTTATATTCCTCATATTTCAGCTGATTTTGTTACTGTGTTCAACCCATCAGGCATGAAAGTTGAAGGAAAGATTCCCGGAGGAAAAGGTCCATGTTCTGTTCTGATTCTTCACAATGGAAGCAAAGGATACATTACAAATTTCTTCTCCGGTGATGTTACAATTTTTGATGCAAGAACAAATAGGCTGATAAAAACTGTTAAAACTCAGGATCACCCTGCTGACCTGCTGGAGATACCCGGTACAAATAAGGTTTTGGTATCACATGAATCACAAAGCAGTATTGATGTTATAAATACCAATGATAACTCAGTTGAAGAACTTAAGGAAACATGCACTGGTAAAATGTATTACCTTAAAAGTTCAGGCAAAATTATAGTTCCGCAGATATTCACTCCGTTCATTAAAATTATTGACCCAAACACACTGCACATTATAGCTCAGATCGAAACCGGTGGCAGGCCCATGACTATGACATTTACGAGTGACGAAAAATTCGGGTATCTTGCCAATTATGATTCCGCCGAAGTAGCTAAAATCGATATTGCTTCCGGGCAAAGTGTACTGAAGATCAAAAATATTCCCTCACCACGCGGCATTGAGCTCTCGCCGGATAACACCATACTTGCTGTAACAAATGTGAAGGATAACTCTCTGACAATAATTGATGCATTAACAGACAGAGTCACCAAAACTATTTACGGACTATCTATGCCAACTGATGTAATTTTCACAAATGATGGCAGCTATATACTTATCTGCAACCAGGGTTCAGCAATAATTTCTGTAATCGATGTTAAAACAATGGAAATTAAAGATAATGTAAAGGTAGCGTTAAATCCTATAACTCTGTTTGCTGATTACAGGTAGATTATCAATCAGCTCAGTTTTACGAAGGTGATCGCTTGTGCGGTCACCTTTTTTTTGCATCCTTACTTTTTATTGCGAATAATATCCAAACATCCGCAGCACATTTACACCAAGCACAAACTGGAGGTAAGATAAGGCAAGTATTGTTACAAACAAAACAAACACGAGATAACTCAGCATTGCAACAGAAAATCCTTTTAAAGCTCCTTTGCCCCAGCCCAGACCCGAAAAAGTTTTTATTGCTATAATGTAATAAGTCATATTAACAAAAAATCTAACATTCCAGAACCTGATATCGACCATTGAGAGAAGCATTAGCACTATTGAAAATACCAGGGTTGTTGCTACCCAGTAAAATGATGCCGCAAGCGCCTCAGCGTAATTTATTCCCCGTTTCTTTCTGAGAAACAGGTATAAAAAGAACGCGAAAAAAACGGGCATAAAGTAGTTGAGGTAATTGACATATTGGGCAACCAAATGCTGAATTTCAACCACCCGTTCCTGAACTTTATCGCTATCGCTCTTTATCGTGTAATTAAGGAATGCAAAATATTTTTCACTCATGCGATGGAACACAATAACAAAAAGGGTCTGCATGAAAATAAAATAAGAAAATGGCTTTACGAAAAGTTTCCGCTTTCCTTGTATGTAATCGCTGGCTGTCGTGCCCGGTTTAAAAAGCAGGCTTTTGAATGTCTTTAATATTGAGCTTTCCCAGTGCCAGATACCATGTGTGATATCTCGTACAATTGATTTTACTTCAAGCCGCTTTACCCTTTCCTGCCCGCAGTGGTGACAGTACTTACCTTCAAGTTCACTGCCGCAGTTAGTACATTTTTCCATTTACAAATATAAAATATATTTCATTGAATTACTTTATAATTTAAGGGATATTGCAGGATGCAATCATGGCTGAACAGGATCCCCAACCACCGCAAAGGACTTATCTACATTTCCTTCACGGCATTCCTGTGGAGCACAAGCGGATTTTTCATCAAATACCTTACCATTAACGCGTTCCAGAT
>CAZQYL010000013.1:0-19893 GCA_964597425.1 uncultured Ignavibacteriales bacterium
AAAAAAACCACCTCTGTATAACAGAGGTGGTTAGAAAAAAACTATGACTGTTACACTATTTTGCGAGTATCATTTTCTTTGTAGTTTGATATCCATCGGTTGCGATGCTGTAGAAATAAATTCCGCTTGAATATCTCGCTGCATCCCATTTAACCATATATTCACCCGCTTTAAGCTGTTCATTCACAAGGTTTGAAATTTCTCTGCCCATTACATCATAAACTGAAACCTTTACAAACGATGCTTTAGGAATATCAAACCTGATTGAAGTAACAGGGTTGAACGGGTTTGGATAATTCTGGCTCAAATTGAACTTAGCCGGAATATTGGATGATATGGGGTCAATTGCTGAGATTTTTGAATACCTCAAAGTATAGAAAGCAATTCCCGTGCCTGAGAAATTAGCAGAACCTGTGACGAAAATTCTGTCAGTATCCTGAACAGCAATACCTGAAGCGTAATCATTTCCGCTTGATGAACTGTTCTCTCTTTTTTCCCAGTTAAATGTTCCGGTTGAAGTATATGAAATTGTAAGGTAATCATACCCTGTGCCTGAGCCAAAACTGGAACCTGTTACAAACACATAACCTGATGCGTTATCAACTGTAATAAAGAACGGGAAGTCACTTCCTGAGTTTGAAGTTCTTTGCAGCCACTGCTGTGATAAGTTTGAATTATATTTTATTGTAGCGTAATCATATCCTGATGTTACTGCAGCGCTGTAACCTGTAACATAAACATTATTGCTGTTATCAATTGCCATTGCTGTCAGCTGGTCAGTACTTCCAAGCGGTCCGTTATAAGATGCTGCCGCAAGACTATCTCCGGTAGATGCATTGTACTTAATTGTCATGTAATCCTGCACAGCACCGGTACGGAAACTGTAACCGCCAACATATACATTGCTTGCGCCGTTATCAAGAACCAATGCCAAAGCATTATCTTCTGTATTCTGTGTACCGTTGTATTTCTTTGCCCATGCAACTATTCCGTTGCTGCCAATTTTCATGGTCAGAAAGTTTTCAGTTCCTGCAGTACCTGATTTACCGGTAACATATGCATTACCCGAAGCATCAAGTTTAATTGCCTGCGCCTGGTCAAATGTGGTGGAAAGAGGTCCGGTGTAAACACTGGGCCAGCCGGCAACAACGTTGCCTGCCGCATCATACTTTATTGTTGTGTATTTCTGTCCTAAACCGCCGCCTGCATCGCTTCTTCCGGTAACATAAACTTCGCCGGCTGCGTTTACTGCAATTGCAAATCCATAATCACCGCCATTACCTGCGCCGTTGAATTTCTTAACCCAAAGCCTGTTGCCTGTAGCTGCATCGTACTTTATTGTCAGTATATCCCTGTTAGGATCTATTGACCATCCTGTAACATAAACAGCATTGTTATCGCTTGTGATTGCACTTACTTTTTCTTCAAGATTGGAAGCACCATTGTACCTGTTAACCCAGATAGTATCACCGGTTTCAGGATTGTACCTTAATGTAACAATATCAGCGGCAGTACCTGAACCGATACTCCATCCTGTAACAAAAACATTTCCGGCGGAGTTTAAACTCACTCCAACGGATGAATCCTGCTGATTTACAGGTCCGTTAAATATCTTTGCCCAGATCGTGCTGGGTTGAGAAAATAACTCAGGACTATTTACAAGTAATAAAGAAAACGTGATGAAAAATAAAATTGAATAGGTTTTTTTCATATAGTTACGTATTTAGAAATTACAAATTTATTAATACAAATTACTCGTTACACGGTATCATAACAATACCGTATTAGAGTTAGATGCACAAAATAAATGTGCAAAAAATCAATTTTTCTGTGTAAATTGAACTAAATATATAAAATTAAAAGCTGATTTACAATATATCTTTTTGATTTTAAATATTAGTTTTCTCAATATACTAACAAAAAAGCCGGGTAAAAGATGCCCGGCTTTTTGATTTAATTCAATCAATTAAATTAATCTTATACAAACTGCAGGAAAAAAGATCTCTACTTTACAAGAATCATCTTCCTGGTATCAGTAAATTTTTCTGTTACCAGCCTGTAGAAATAAATTCCGCTTGTAAAAGATGAAGCATTCAGATCATACTTGTATACACCCGCACCCAGACTTCCAAATGGAACAGAGCTGATCTCTCTGCCAATGGCATCAAACACCTTTAATGTTACGTTTTGCTGCTCTGGTATTGAAAAGCTGATGGTGGTTGCAGGATTAAACGGGTTGGGATAGTTTTGCGATAACGAAAACTTATCAGGAATTTCATTATTCACGGGCTGTATACCAACCATGTTACCGTACTTTATTGTTGCATAGTCATAATCAGTTCCGCTTCCGTAACTTCTGCCGGTTACATATGCATTACCTGCATTATCAGATACAATTGATGAGCTGTAATCGTTGGAATTTCCAGGGCCATTGTATGCCATAACCCATAACTGTGCACCTGATGGTGAATACTTTATTGTAGCGTAATCATCTGAGCCTGCGCCCTTGCTGCTTCCGCTTATGTAAACATTCATGTTGATATCAACAAATATCGATCTTGATACATCAACCGAATTGTTAGGTCCGTCATAATAAGCGAACCATTGCATATTTCCGCTTGGGTCATATTTTACGGTTCCGTAGTTTGAGTCAACTCTCATACCGTACGTCTGCGTGGCAAGACCGGTCAGGTAAATATTATTTGATGCATCAACAGTCATTGCAGTTGCCAGGTCAGTGGAATTAGATGACCCGTTATACTGTCTTTCCCAAATTACATTACCTGCTGCATTGTATTTCACTGCGAGGAAGTTCTGTCCCTGCCCGGAACCCATATCGGTGTAACCGCCTATTATAATATTATCAGTCCCGTCAACTTTAACGCTTACAACAGCATCGCCGCCATTACCTGCGCCGTTGTATCTTTTCTGCCATTGTTCAGTTCCGCTGCTGTTATATTTTATCAGTACAATATCCTGGCCTGAACCGGCACCAATACTGTTACCTGTTGAATAAACATTCCCTGAATTATCTATATCAATTGAAGTAACGTAATCTTCGTTATTGCCTAAACCGTTGTATACCTTTGACCATGCTTCAGTACCATCCGGATTATATTTAATTGTTACAAAATCCAGCCCTGTTGCTGTACTTGTGGTTTTGCCGCCTACCAAAATGCTTCCATCATTTGTTAAATGAATTGTTCTGCCTTCATCAAGCCCGTTAGCAGATCCGTTAAATCTTGCCATCCACTGCTGAACGCCGGCTACATTGTACTTTATAGTAACAATATCTGAACCTGTTGTCCCGTAGTCAACCCTGCCCGTTACATAAATATTGCCGTTGTCATCAATTGTAAGTGCGTTTGAATAGTCTCCCCCGTTTATCGGACCATTGAACACAGCTTCCCATAAAATGGTGCCTGCTGTATTGTACTTAATAGTCCTGTAATCCTTTCCGGTACCGGAACCGGTACTGTACCCGGTTACAATAACATTACCTAAAGGATCCATTCCAATTGCGTAAGACCAATCGAGTGAATTTCCGGGACCGTTATAACGTGATGCCCATTCCTGCCCGATTGCAAAAGACTGCGTTACATAAACCAGAATAATGATTAATGTTGATATTAATTTATTCATCTTTTCCCCCATCCGTTTCTAAACGGAATTTAATTGATGAAATATGTAAATATGTATATGTGTTTACCCATAAATTAGTTAACTTATAACGTTATGTCAATAATCATTACAGTTAACTGGTATAGCTATATTAGTTGTCTGCTTTTTGGCTTATTTCATTATTTGACAAAAATATCGTAAATTTGTACTAAATCGTATTTAAATGATGAATTTAAAATACCTGAAAATGAAAATTTTAGCCGGCATAGCTTTACTTGCAATTATTACTTTTACCCTGATTACATTTAACAAAGCAGAGAAGATCAAAACTGAAAATAGCCCTAAAGATAATAAGCTCGAGTGGCAGCAGCCGGGAGAATTTGTAAAGAAGAAATTATCTGAAATGACCCTCAGGGAAAAAATTGCGCAGATGATAGTAGCTAATGCCGTACCTGAAAATTACAGTGATGGCTCAGCCGATCAGAAGAAATTCAAAAAACTCTGCGCGGAAACAAAGGTAGGCGGATTTATCTTTTTCAAAGGCAGCTCATCTGATTATACAAGGCTTGCAAATGACCTTCAGTCTTATTCAGAAACACCATTGTTGATAGGAAGTGATTTTGAGCGCGGTACTAAAATGCGCGTGACTGACGGTGCCCTCTTCCCGACCAATATGGCAATTGGCGCGGCAGATAATAAAGAGCTGTGCTATAAAATGGGACTCGAGATTGCACGGGAAACACGCCTGCTTGGCATTCATCAGAATTATTCACCCGTCTGCGATGTGAACAATAACCCAAACAATCCTATAATTAATGTTCGCTCGTTTGGAGAAGATCCGCAGCTGGTTTCAAGAATGTCCGAAGCTATGATAAAAGGCCTGCAGGATGGGAAAGTAATAGCAACAGCAAAACACTTTCCTGGTCACGGAGATACTGATATCGATTCACACAATGACCTGCCGCAGCTGAATTTCACAATGGATAGAATGAATTCAATTGAGCTGGTTCCGTTCAAAAATGCAATTGATAACGGTGTAATGTCAGTCATGATAGCTCACCTGGCTTTTCCTGAACTGGAATCACAGCCTAATATTCCGGCATCACTCTCCCCCGCGATTGTGCAGGGCTTGCTGATTGATAAAATGAATTTTCACGGATTGGTTGTTACCGATGCACTGAATATGAAGGGTATAACGAAGTATTTCTCTACTTCCGAAGTGGCAGTAATGTGCGTAAATGCCGGGATCGATCTTATTTTAATGCCTCTTGATGAAGTTACATCTGTAAACGCAATTGAATCAGCGGTAAAAAGCGGGCAGATATCTGAAGAAAGAATAAACCGCTCCGCCGAAAAGATACTTAAAGCAAAAGAGTGGCTGGGGCTGTTTCAGCATAAGGAAGTACAGGAAGCCGATGTATACAAATCGATCAATACTTCTGAAGCTAACGACCTCGCTCAGCAGATAGCTGATGAATCAATAACATTAGTTAAAGATGATAAAAACGTTCTGCCTTTTAAGAATAATAATGAGGGCAAAACTGCGTTCATTATAATCAGCGAGGGAGGCGACCTGGATAACACCGATTACCTGAAAATGCTCGCTCCTGACTATTTTAAGGGATGCGCCTTTTACACGGCAACAAGTACCGCAATGGATAGTGAACTGAAAGGTTCTTTAAGCAGCTTATCAGGATATGACAACATTGTGGTAGCCATTTACGCAAAAGTGCGCTACGGCACCGGAAAGATATCAATTTCTTCTGCAAACATTGATCTTGTAAACAGGCTCAAAGAGGCCGGTAAAGATATGGCTATTATTTCGTTTGGAAATCCGTACTTACTTAAAGAATTTCCGGCAGTACCCTCTTACATCTGTGCCTATGGTGACTCTGACTATTCCATAAAAGCGGGTTTAAAAGCTATTACCGGCGCAGTGAAATTCAAAGGCAAGCTACCGGTTACAATCACTGAAGATCATAAATTCGGGACATCCATAATTAAATAAGTATTCGTTTTCCGCAAGTCTTATTTTAACAGGAATACCACTTTTACGCTTGACGAAATGCTTATCCTGCCCTGTTTAAATATTTCTGCATTACTTTCATTGTTTTCCTCCCCATTATACATAACATTATTGAACGGGTTTGGATAACCTGTGCCGGGATTCTCCGTGATCATAACAGGGCTGCCAATTGACATGTTAAGCACAGCAGCCATTTCTTCAGCTTTTTTCTTTGCTGCAAGCAGGGCTTCTTCCCGTGCCTTTACTCTAGTCTCAATTGCTTTCGTCGATGTCAGCAGTGTATTCTGAATATAAACATTATCAATCTTAATGAGCTCCTGTGTTATAATTTCATACTGACTTATATCGGAGGTCTTAAAGAAAATGCTGTTCTTGACTGAATAGTTGACCGTTTTTTTAAACGTGTCCTTTATTTTCTGCATGTTAATTCCCGTTGTTCTTATATCTTTATCAGGAATATTCAGTTTTTTTAAAACATCAAGTACACTTGAAGTTGATTCATCATTCAACCTCTTTCCGGAAGCAAGGTCATCGCTATCCACGTTAACACTCACATTCATTTCCATCTGGTCTGGTACTATCTTAATTTCAGCGCTGCCCGTTACTTCAATTACCGCAGGTTTATCCTGTGCGAAAAGTGTAAATGAGAACAATAATAATAATGCTGCTGCAATATTTAGCTTTTTCATAATTATATAATGATTAGTTTTTTTAAAGCATATTTCATTATACAAAATTTATTGTAGTATGTTTCATATACAAGTCTATTTGATCTTCTTCAAGCTAATGTACCAAAAACCCGGTCTGTAAGCTAAAATTCAACTATAACTCTTCAGAGAATAAGGAATAGTAAAGTTAAACTACAATTTTCAGTGACGGCTGAAATGATTCGGTCCTTTGTGCTGTTCAATAAAGCATTAATTGAATTATATTTGTACCGGAGCAATTTTTACCGGCGGAAATTACAATGTTGATTAAGCTGAAATTTTCCGGTCAATCCACTTTATCCAATGTGAGCAAATTCGTCACCGGGATATTTATAAACAATTTTTACATTTTTCATTCTCTCTTACCTATAGATCTAAACAAAATAAAAAGTTCATTAATTGGACTGAAGAGGAGTTAATAAAATGAAAAATTTACTTTTTTTATTACTCATTTCTACCTGTATTGTGCAATTTACTAGTGCACAACCTCAATGGCAGAGAACAATCGGCGGGACAGGTGATGATATAGCAAATTGTTTGATACAAACCGCTGATGGTGGGTTTATTATTAATGGATATACAAATTCATTTGGTGCCGGGAACTCAGATTTCTATCTCGTAAAATTAAACAGCAGTGGTTTACTTCAGTGGACAAAAACTATAGGCGGCGTTGGCGAAGAAATGTCATTCTCTCTTATTAAAACTATTGATGGAGGTTATGCGTCCGTTGGTCATATTCGTCCAACCGGGACTGATTACAGCGATTTTTATATAGTAAAACTCGATTCCGGATATTCGATTCAATGGAATAGAATTATAAACAGGGCAAATAATGATTATGCATTTTCAGTAATAAAGTCTAATGACGGCGGATTTATTTTAGCAGGTGTTTCGGCTACAGGTGGTGTATTTTCCTCTGATATGCTTATTGTCAAACTTAATTCAGCGGGCAATTTCCAGTGGAGCAAAACTTACGGAGGCTCACATGACGAACCGGCACTATCGATTATTCAGACAAATGACGGCGGATTGGCATTTGCAGGATACAGCAACTCGTTTGGTTCCAATAATTTTTTCAACATAATAAAAACCGATAGTGCGGGCAATATTCAGTGGAACAGGCTTATTGGAGAGTCAGGGACCGGCAGTCATGTTAATTCCATTATTCAGACAACAGATGGCGGTTTTACATTAGCCGGAGCATTCCAAATGGTTGGGAATGTGAATTTTGATATGTATATAGTTAAGCTGAATAATACTGGTACTTTTCAGTGGTCAAGATCAGTAGGCGGAATAAATGATGACATGGCTAACTCCGTTATTCAAACAGCTGATGGCGGTTTTGTTTTAGCCGGTTATTCAAACTCTTTTGGAGCAGGAAACTATGATATGTATATCGTAAAACTTAACAACAGCGGTGTACTGCAATGGAGCAAAACAGTAGGCGGAAGCAGTGACGAGCAGGTTCAATCAGTAATAAAAACTACCGATGGTGGTTTTATTGCCGCAGGTTTTACAGCCTCTTTTGGAGCAGGCGGAAAAGACATGTTTATTGTTAAATTTGATGCATCTGGAAATACCTGCGGTAATACTACTTCTCCTTCAAGTATATCAGGTACAAGCGGAACAGCAACTAGTCCGTCATTTACAGTAGTTACTCAAAACCCGACTGTAACAACGCCAACACCAACCATTGGTTCAGGCGGAATACTTACAACCATTTGCAGCACAGCCCCTCCCCTTCCGCCAAACCTGTTATCTCCGCCCAACAATACATTCAATCAGTTATCAAGTATAAGGTTTATATGGAACAAGTCAATTGGTGCGCAGACATACAGGATGCAGGTATCACAGGATTCGTTGTTCACAAACTTAGTTGTTAATGACTCCACACTGACAGATTCAACAATTGTTGTAACCAATTTGAATACCAACAGGTACTACTGGTGGCGGGTTAATGCAAAAAATCCTATGGGTACAAGCCCGTTTTCAGCTGTTTGGAAATTCGGGACATTTTTGGTTGGATTGAACCAAATAAGCACAGAAATTCCGAAGAAGTTTAAGCTTCATAACAATTACCCAAATCCGTTCAACCCTATTACAATGTTCCGTTTTGAAATTCCCATTGAAGGAAATGTAATTTTTTCTGTTTACGATATCCTTGGAAAAGAAGTTTACACTTTCAATGAAAGTAATGTAAGCCCGGGAACCTATGAATATCAGTTTGATGGTTCAAACGTCCCTTCCGGGATTTATCTTTTCAGGCTTAAATCAGGCAGATTCTCAGAAACCAAAAAAATGATATTATTAAAATGAAAACTACTATTTATGACGATAATATCTTATTTTTATTTATTATATTTGTGAACCAATAATTATACAGGAAGGAAATAATAATGAATAACAGGTTCAAATTAATGTCTGTTTTAACAGCATTCATTTTTGCCGTTTCAATATACCTGGTAGGCTGCGTTAACTATGACCAGAAGACCACATTAAAAGAAGACGGTTCGGGTTCAATGAAGATACACTACTGGAGCAGCATGAAGAATTTTTCTATGGGTACAACACTTGGCAAGTTTGAGTTTGACGAGGCAAAAGCCAAGGATAAATACAAAAGCAGCAACACAGATGTAACAAGCATTAAAGTTGAAGAGAAACTTGATGACTCAACAAAGCATGTTAATATTGATCTGACTTTTAAAGATATAAACAAATTAAGCGATGCAAAAGGATTTGAAAGCGCTAAGGTAACCTGGAAAGAACATAAAGACGGAATGGAATTAAAATACATCCTTCTGCAGGATACTTCAGCTGCAAAACAGATGAGTGCAAGCGACTACAAAGTAACCTATGAGTTCACAATGCCTTCTGAAATTGTTTCAACAAACGGAACAAAAGACGGGCAGACAGTAAAATACTCATACACACTTGCTGATCTTGGCAAAGATATTGAAATGACAACTGTGGTGAAGAAAGCCGGCGGCAAACTGTGCGGACTTATTGGTATGGTAATGGGCACAATGCTTATTGGTTTTGCTTACTACTCTCAGAGAAAGAAAAAATAGAATTTTTATCCAATTAACTCAAATCCCGTTTAACCAACGGGATTTTTTATAAAATTAATCTCAATAGCCATGAAGAAAACAGTTTTAATTTTCATTGCTCTTTTTACTGTGATAGTTTTAACAGGTAGCACTAACGCCCAGGATGACAATATGAAAAAGTGGATGGACTATATGACACCCGGAGATATGCAGAAAATGCTTTCGAAAGGTGTCGGTACATGGACCATGAAGACAAGCTGGTGGATGGCACCAGGAACGGAGCCAACAGTTTCGGAGGCAACCGCAGTATCTGAGATGATACTGGGCGGAAGGTATCTCTCAACAAAAGTATCCGGTTCCATGATGGGTATGCCTTTTGACGGCGTCTCGCTTGAAGGATACGATAACGCTGCGAAGTTATTTATGACTACGTGGATAGATAATATGGGTACGGGCATTATGTATATGACCGGTAAATGGGACGATGCAGCAAAACAGATCAACTACACTGGTAAGACAGTGGACCCGATGAGCGGAAATATGATAGATGTCAGACAGGTAGTGACATATAACAATGATGGCAGTGTTAAAATGGAAATGTACGGTCCGGGGCCCGATGGTAAGGAATTTAAAACAATGGAAATTACAAACGTTAAGAAGGATTAAATTTAATATAAATGGTTTTTATAAGCCCCTGATATTGAGGGGCTTTTTTATTTTTTGAATTTCATAGTAAACACAGCGCCATTGCTGTTTAAAAACTGAATTTCGCCATCAAGCTGCTTTGCAAAAGTTTTAACTATCATTAAGCCAATACTATCCGGTTTATCTTCGTAACCTTCCGGATATCCTTTTCCATTATCTGAGATCATGATCATATAATCTTTTTCATCGCAGGCAGCGAATTCGATCCTGACTTCAGCCTTTTCGTAATCATCAAATGCATATTTTAAGGAATTGCTGACAATTTCATTTATTATAAGCATTACCGGAATGGATCTATCTATAGGCAGATGAATATCATGGCAATCTATCATAAATTTCACAAGCCTTGTGCTGCCGTTATAAAGATTAACAAGTCCGTTAACAAGATCCTTAAGAACTTCTTTTGTATCTACCAACTTAAGGCTGTTAGATCTGTAAAGCCTTTCATGTATCTTTGAAATTGAAATGATCCTCGCCCTTGATTCATCCAGAGTTTTTCTGGCTTCTGTGTCTTTTGTTTTTACTGACTGAAGCCTGAGAAGGCTGGATACAACCTGGAAATTATTTTTGACCCTGTGATGTATCTCTTTCAAGAGTATTTCCTTTTCAGCCAGCAGCGTTTCTTTCTCTCTGTACGCTTTTTTAAGTTTTTCAGAAGCCATCTTTTTTTCATGTATGTCTTCATCAATTTCAATTACTACATTACTATCTGGGTCAGCTCCTTTAACGATATAAGTATTATACCAGCGGTACTCCATGTCAGACCTGCTTTTCATTCTCATTTCTTTGTGGAATACAATGCCGCTCTGGATCTCGGTCTTAAGAAGATTTGTGCTTTCTGAGGAATAGTCAAAATCATCAGGGTGAACCGAAAAGTAACCTTCACTTTCAACAAGTTTGTTCAGCTCATCAATATCGCCTGCGGGTACTCCCAGGGTTCTGTAAAACGATGGATTGGCATAAAGTACTTTCCCGGCTTCCCATATTGAAATATTTGTTGGTATCGATTCAATGAGATTCTTTAGTAAACCGTTTAAAGTACCCGTCTGAAGATCATGAATAAGTATTTTGGAGATATTCTCAGTAAAGGCCGGATTGTTTATCATATTAAGTATTAATAATTATGGGCTTAACAATATCTGGGCAAATATATACGTATACCCATAAAATACAAATAGCCAAATAAGGTGAATTTTAAAAAGTGCAAAAACATTAAATATTCTGTAATTCATTGAGGTTTATTTGGCTAATAGGTATATTTGTAAACAATTAAAATTTCAAATGAATAAGCTAAAATGTCATAGATATTTACCATTTTGGGGGATATTTGTGCCATTTAAGTTAATTTATTTTACCGTCTCACTTTTCGTTCTTTTAATTTCTTCCGGCAGCTTTTATGCGTCAAACAATTCGGGTGATTTCACCCAGGTTGACCGCCTCATTGAAGATGGAATTCGCTCACAGGCATTTCCTTCAGCAGTACTGGTTGTGGGAAATTCAAAGGGAATTATCTACCAGAATGCTTATGGCAGGCTGACATACGGCGAAGAATCAGAAGCAACAAATCTGAGAACTATATATGACATGGCATCGGTCACAAAAGTAATAGCTACCACAGCAGCCATAATGCAGCTTTATGATGCGGCAAGAATTGACCTGAATGCTCCCGTTTACCAATACATACCTGAATTTGGCAATAACGGTAAAAACGATATTACTGTATATAACCTGCTGGTACATAATTCCGGTCTTACTGCATGGACTCCGTTTTACCAGGACCCGAATATGGATTCACCGCAAAAAGTTAAAGATGCAATTTACAATTGCGCAAAAGAATATGAAACCGGCTCGCGGACTTTATACAGTGACTATAATGCTTTTTTGCTTGGTGAAATTGTTGAGCGCATCAGCGGTTTGAAACTTGATCAGTTCTGCAAAGAGAAGATCTTTAATAAGCTCAATATGACTGATTCGTATTTTCTGGTGCCAATGAGCGAAGATTACAGAATTGCTCCAACAGAGAACGATACGTATTGGCGCAATCAATTGCTTGTCGGTTACGTGCATGATGAGCTTGCCGCCATACTTGAAGGTGTTTCAGGCAATGCAGGGCTTTTTTCAACGGGACCTGATCTTTTCAAATTCATGCAGATGATGCTTAACAACGGCAGGTTTACTGATGAACGCAGAATGTCTCCGCTGCCGCTGCAGGATACAATGTTCACAAGCTCAACAGTTGAGCTCTTTACTTCAAAAGCCACCGGACTTGGTTATGCAAATACAAGAGCTTTAGGATGGGAAACCAAACCTGAGCCGACAAAATATCCGCCTGCATGCGGGAATAAGTTCTCTTCAAATTGTTTCGGGCATACCGGTTACACCGGCACATCAGTCTGGTGCGATAGAGAAAAAGACCTGGTCGTTATTTTCTTAACCAACAGAGTTTATCCCACACGCTCGAGCGAAGAAGTAAGAAGTATCAGGCCGAAACTGCATGATGAAATTTGCAGGATACTTGGTTTTTAGGATTTTTCAGGAATAAATATAAAATTTCAATTTTTAAATAATATTAAAGGTATATAAAAAATATATGAAGGCTTTCAGAAACGAACCGTTTACAGATTTTTCAATCCCCAAAAATGCGAATAAATTCCGCGAAGCTCTTGCCAAAGTTAAAAGTGAATTGAACAATGAATATCCGCTTGTAATTGGCGGAGAAAAGATATTCACTGAAGATAAGATAACTTCCATTAATCCATCAAACACAAGTGAAGTGATAGGCAGAGCCTCGAAGGCTTCGCCTGAGCTTGCAAACCGCGCTATTGAAACAGCTTACGCGAAGTTTGATGAATGGAAAAGAGTCCCGGCAAAAAAACGCGCAGCTTTTCTTTTTAAGGCAGCAAAGATAATGCGCAAGAGGAAATTTGAGTTCGCCGCATGGATGGTTTACGAAGTAGGCAAAAACTGGGCAGAAGCAGATGGCGATGTTGCTGAGGCTATTGATTTTATGGAATTCTACGCAAGAGAAATGATGCGTTACGATAAGAGCATTAAGCTTGTGAAGATCAAAGGCGAAGATAACAGGCAGCATTACATTCCGCTAGGCGTTGGTGTTGTTATTCCGCCATGGAATTTCCCGCTTGCAATATTGGTCGGTATGACAACAGCTTCATTTGTTACAGGTAACACTGTTGTGCTTAAACCATCTAGTGATTCACCAGTAATAGCGTGGAAGTTTATGGAACTGCTTGAAGAAATAAAATTACCCGCAGGTGTTGTTAACTTTATTCCGGGTTCCGGCGGACTTATTGGCGATATGATTGTTGAGCATCCCTTAACAAGATTCATTTCTTTTACAGGCTCACGCGAAGTGGGTCTGCATATTAACCAGCTTGCCGCAAAACCGCAGCCGGGCCAGAAATGGATAAAACGCGTTACCGCTGAAATGGGTGGCAAGGATTCTATTGTAGTTGATGGTGAGTTAAAATCCATTGAAGAAGCTGCTGCAGGTGTAATTTCTTCTGCATTTGGTTTCCAGGGACAAAAATGTTCGGCATGCTCGAGAGTAATTGTACATGAAAAGATCTACGATAAGTTCATAGACCTGCTTGTTGATAAAGCAGCAGGCATAAAGGTCGGACCAGCTGAAGAAAATCCGGGTATGGCAGCAGTCATAAATAAAAAATCAGAAGACAGCATACTGGCTTACATCCAAAAAGGTGTCGCTGAAGGCGGAAGGATAGTATTCGGCGGAGCAAAAGCTAATGAGAATGGTTATTTCATTCAGCCAACGATCATTGCCGATGTTAAACCCGAAGATACAATTTCCCAGGAAGAAATTTTCGGACCGGTGCTTGCAGTAATTAAAGCTAAGGATTTTGATGAAGGTATACAGATAGCTAATAATACCGAGTACGGTTTGACCGGTGCTGCATATTCAAAAGATAAGAAGAAGATCAAAAAAGCTGCAGAGGAAATTTTTGTCGGCAACTTGTACCTGAACAGAAAATGCACAGGAGCGCTTGTTGGTGTTCACCCGTTTGGCGGGTATAACATGAGCGGAACATGCTCCAAGGCAGGCGGATTTGATTACCTGCTGTTATTCATGCAAACCAAGATAGTTGCTGAGAAGATATATAAATAGATAAAGTGACCCAAAGCGATGTTATCATTGCAGGCGCAGGTATAGTTGGACTTGCCACTGCATTGAAGATACTTGAATCAAGGCCGGCTGCCAGGGTTCTGATTCTTGAAAAGGAACCTGGTGAAGCCAGGCATCAAACAGGCAATAACAGCGGCGTTATTCATTCCGGCATATATTACAAACCGGGAAGCTTAAAAGCGCAGAACTGTATCACAGGGTATAACCAGCTACTTGATTTCTGCAACAGGCACGATGTTAAATATGATATTTGCGGTAAGGTCATTGTTGCCATCAGTGAAACAGAGCTGCCCAGGCTTGCCAGTATTTATGAGCGCGGTATTGCTAACGGACTTTCAAAGATAAGGTATATTGAAAAGGATGAGCTTAAGGAACTGGAACCGCATGCTTATGGTATCAAAGCGATACACGTTCCGTACACTGGTATAATTGATTACAAAGAAGTATCACGTAAGTATGCTGAGCTTATCCGCAAAGCAGGCGGAGAGATCAGATTCACCGAAAAAGTTGTAAAGATAAATGATTCAGGAAACAGCATTGAAGTTTCTACACAAAACAGTTCTTTTAACACGAAGGTATTTATTAATTGCTGCGGACTTCAGTCAGATGAAGTTGCGGGTTTAAGCGAAAAGAGAATTGATACTAGGATAATTCCTTTCAGGGGTGAATATTACAAAATTAAACCCGAAAGAAGATTCCTTGTAAAGAATCTTATATATCCTGTACCGGATCCTGCATTCCCGTTTTTGGGGGTTCATTTTACACGTATGACAAACGGTGAAGTAGAAGCCGGACCAAATGCCGTTCTGTCGTTCAAAAAAGAAGGATACAGTAAAACCAGTTTTAGCGTGAGAGATAGCTTTAAGACATTCACGTGGAAAGGTTTTTACAGCATTGCGTCAAAGTACTACAAAACCGGGTTTGGTGAATTCAAAAGGTCGTTCAGCAAAAAGGCGTTTGTAAAGGCACTGCAGAAACTGATGCCCGAAATCACAGCGCAAGACCTGGTACCCGGCGGAGCCGGCGTGCGTGCACAGGCAATAAGTAATGATGGTAGATTGATAGATGATTTTCTGATACATGATTCAGGGCGCATTGTGAATGTACTTAATGCCCCCTCCCCTGCTGCAACATCAAGCCTGGCAATTGGCCAGGCAATAGCGGAAAAGATTATAAACAAATTATAAGTATTATGAAAATAGTAAAATATTTGTCAGCTTTATTGGTTCTGGGATTGGTACTTAACTGCAGCAAGATCACAGAAAAGGTTGAAGAAAAGGTTAACGAAAAAGTTAACGAGAAAATTGATGAGAACCTGAAAAAGATCGATTCAAGTCTGGACAGGAAGTCAATTGATTCCCTGATGAAACAGCTTGATACTCTCAAAACCAAAGCCGATTCATTATTACAGGAAGAAACCGACAAGAGATCAAAAAAATCTAAATAGGTATCTAACTTGAAAAATCCAATAATAATACTTGCCCTCATGTTTTTTTCTGTCAGCATTTTCACAGGCTGCGGAGTGTTTGGAAAAAAGAAATTTGAAGATACCGATACTTATAAAGAAATGATGCGGGTTCAGGAAGAGACTGATAAGAAACTGGATTCAATAAGGCGCGAAAATTACAAACAGCTTAATGATTCCGTAAACAACGGATTCAAAAAGAAACTTGATTCCTTAAAGCGAAGCACTGATTCACTTGAAAAAGAGCTTGAAAAAAGTATTCAGAACCTGAAGAACAGTAAATAGAAGATAAACAGAAATAACAATTAACTATAAATATATTTTAAGATGAAAATACACGAATACCAGGCAAAACAGATCTTGTTGAAATACGGAGTACCGGTACAAAACGGTATCCCTATTAAAGATATGTCAGAGTTTGACGCAGCATTAAGCACACTGCAGTCACACGGAATAAACCAGTTTGTTGTTAAATCACAGATCCATGCAGGCGGCAGAGGAAAGGGAAAAGTCTATAACCCTTCTAACCGCGAAGAACTTATTTTAGATGGCGGCGTAAAATTCACAACAGATGCTGTTAAAGCCAAGGAATACGCTGAAAAGATACTTGGTAACCTGCTTGTTACCCACCAGACCGGTGAAGAAGGCAAGCTGGTTCAGACTTTATTTATAACAGAAGGATTGGACTACTCTCATGAGTTCTACATTGGTATTCTGCTTGATAGAACCGTTGGCAAAAATGTTATAATGGCCTCTACAGAAGGCGGCGTGGAAATTGAAAAAGTTGCCGCCGAGACACCCGAAAAGATCATTAAGGAATGGATCGACCCCAATATCGGTTTACAGCCTTTCCAGATAAGAAGACTTGCATTCGGTCTTGGACTTGAAGGCGAAGTATTCAAGAATTTCGTTCCTTTTATTAAAACACTCTACAAAGCATACGAAGAAAGCGACGCATCACTGATCGAGATCAACCCGATGGCTATTCTTAACGATAAGAAGATAGTAGCGCTTGATGCAAAAATGACACTTGATGATAATGCAATGTTCAGACATAAGGATTACCCTGAACTTCGCGATACAAACGAAGAGGATCCGCTGGAAGTTGAAGCATCGAAATATAACCTGAACTACGTAAAGCTTGATGGCAATGTAGGCTGTATGGTTAACGGCGCAGGACTTGCAATGGCAACGATGGATATCATAAAGCTCGCAGGCGGTGACCCGGCAAACTTTCTGGATGTTGGCGGCGGAGCTTCAAAAGAAACCGTTGAAAACGGTTTCAAAATAATTCTATCTGACCCCAATGTTAAGGCTATTCTTGTTAACATCTTCGGCGGAATAGTAAGATGTGACAGGGTTGCAGGCGGTATTATTGAAGCAGCTAAAAATATAAACATCCAGGTTCCTGTAGTTGTAAGGCTTGCAGGTACTAATGCTGATATTGCCAAGAAGATGCTTGATGAATCAGGACTGGCAATAATAGCCGCTGAGGGATTTAAAGACGCAGCAGAAAAGATCACTCAGGTATTAAATAATTAATTCGATTCAAATACTAGTTATCAATTACAAGATAACTGCTTATTTGATATCATAAACATAATTGCCACGACTTTTAGGTCGTGGCTGGCTTTATAAATTTAAACGGGCTATCGTGACTTACATTAAGAAGTAATAGAGGTAGTCCCAGTAAAATAAATTCATTGGATCCAATATACTCAAAATACGAACCGGTAATAGGACTTGAAGTACACGCGCAGCTGAAAACAAAAAGCAAAGCTTTTTGTTCATGCTCAACGGAATTCAACGCACCACCTAATACAAATGTTTGTCCCGTTTGCCTGGGGCATCCCGGTACATTGCCCGTTCTGAACAGGAATCTGGTTGAGTTTATATTAAGACTTGGCACAGCAACAAACTGCAGCATCAGGACCAGATCAATTTTTGCCCGCAAGAATTACTTCTACCCTGATCTGCCTAAAGGATACCAGATATCGCAGTTTGATCAGCCTATATGCGAGCATGGGAATGTTGCAATCGGTGATAAGACGATAGGCATTACTCGTATCCACATGGAAGAGGATGCCGGCAAATCGATACATGATATGTCCACAGATGAATCGCTGGTTGATCTTAATCGCTGCGGAGTACCGTTGATAGAAATAGTAAGCGAGCCTGATATTCGCAATTCAAAGGAAGCTTATGATTACCTTACAATGCTAAAGCAGTTAGTGATATATCTTGATATCTGTGACGGGAATATGGAAGAAGGCAGCCTTAGGTGTGACGCGAATGTTTCCGTCAGGCTTAAAGGCGCTGAAAAGTTCGGCACTAAATGCGAAGTGAAGAACCTGAATTCATTCCGCAATGTTGCTGATGCGCTTGATTATGAAATTAAACGCCAGATTGAACTTATCGAACAGGGCGGCGAAGTAATTCACCAAACCATGACTTTTGACGCGAAGAATAAAGCTACAATCCCAATGCGCTCAAAGGAAGAAGCTCATGATTACAGGTACTTCCCTGAACCTGATCTTGTAACAGTTTATGTTGATGAAAAATGGAAGCAGGAAATCTCTTCATCTTTGCCTGAGCTGCCGCATATCAAAACAAAACGCTTTATAACTGAATACAATCTGCCTGAATATGATGCAGAAGTATTGACCCAAACAAGGGAACTAGCTGATTACTTCGAGAACATTTGTAAAAATATTAATAAGCAGAGTTTTAAGACCGCAAGCAACTGGGTTATGGGTGAAGTAATGCGTGTGCTGAATGAAAAGAAGATAACTATTTCTGAGTTCAATATCAGCAGTCAAAATCTTGCTTCACTGGTTAAATTGATTGCAGATGGTAAGATTTCTAACAATATTGCAAAGGAAGTTTACGCCGAAATGCTTTCAAAAGAAGCAAACGATGTAAACCAGGACCCTGAAAGAATAGTAACGGATAAAAACCTTCTTCAGGTTACTGATACAGGTGAGATCGAAGGAATAATAAAAAAGATAATTGCGGATAATCCCAAAGAAGCAGAGCGCTACCGCGCAGGAGAAACAAAGCTGCTTGGATTATTTGTAGGAAAAGTAATGAAGGAATCAAAAGGGAAAGCGAATCCCAAAACAGTAAACGAACTTATAACCAAGAATTTAAGCAATAACTGATACGGCAATTAAACCGTAAGCGAACGGAGAACAACCAATGCCACATAAGAAACTGATAGTTGCAAACTGGAAAATGAACAAAGGTCTTGTTCAGTCACAGCAATTTGCTGATGAACTGAAATTGTTCACAGATAAACATAAATTAACCGATACACTAGTTGTACTATGTCCCCCATTCACATCACTTGACGCGGTTAACAAGAAGATAAACGGAACACAGGTAAAACTGGGCGCGCAGAATATGTACTTTGAAAGTATAGGAGCATTCACAGGTGAAATATCAGCGGGTATGCTTAAATCATGCGGGTGTGAGTATGTAATACTCGGACACTCCGAGCGCAGGCAGTACTTCCACGAAACAAATTCCATCATCAACAAGAAGGTACTTAAGGCGCTTGATGAAGGTTTAAAACCTATCGTGTGTCTGGGTGAAAATCTGCAGGAGCATGAAGATAAACTTACAGAATCTGTAATTGAAGAACAGCTTTCAGCATGCTTAACACACGTAAGTGAAGAAGGTGTTGTGAACGTGACCATTGCATATGAACCGGTTTGGGCAATTGGCACAGGTAAAAACGCTACACCGCACCAGGTTGAAAGCGCGCATAACTTCCTTAGGAAGAAGCTGAAAAAAATGTACAACGAAGAGATCTCGAAAAATACAAAAATAATCTACGGCGGAAGTGTTACGCCGGAAAACGCCAAAGAACTTTTCGCTTCGCAAACGGTAAACGGCGGACTCATCGGAGGCGCATCTCTTGAAGCTGAAAAATTCATCAAGATAATTAATTCATCAAACACTAATATCAACAAATAAATCATATAAGGTAATCATAAAATGAAGGAAGTAGTAATAGTATCTGCGGCACGTACCGCAGTTGGGGCATTTAACGGAAGTTTAAGCGGTTTTTCCGCTCCGCAGATCGGTTCATTTGCAATTAAAGAAGCAGTAAAAAGAGCAGGCATTAAGCCCGAAGAAATTGATGAAGTATTAATGGG
>CAZQYL010000014.1:0-19232 GCA_964597425.1 uncultured Ignavibacteriales bacterium
ATTGCCTGTAATTGGAACTTTGCTTACAACCTGCTGCCAGGTAGCTTGCTGCTGGCTTGTCGAAAAGGGTGTGCCGTAATTCCATTGAGAAAAACTGCAATGCACAAAAGTTAAAAAAACAAAAACAGAAAGTAGTAATTTCAAAACTTTATCCTCCGTATAAATGAACAATAAGTGTGTAATATGATTATATATCAAAAAAAAAGCAATCCCCGGAACGGGATTGCTTTATAAATAACATCCATTTACAGGTTATTTAACCACAACCAGCTTTTTGCTTTCAACAAAAGCGCCTGCTTCAATCTTGTAAAAATATACCCCGCCTGATAAGCCGGATGCATCAAGTTCTGTATAGAAACTGCCTGCATTAAGATTCTGAGATACAAGAACCTTCACTACCCTTCCCAGGATATCAAACAATTTTATGCTGACAAATGCAGAGCTCGGCAGGTCAAAATTTATCCTTGTTACCGGGTTAAACGGGTTCGGATAATTCTGATACAAAGCAAAATCCAACGGTATTTCTGTGCTGACTGGGTTTACAGCAAGAAGCCCTGATAAGTTCGCAGTATAAATTTCCTGGTTAGGTGTTCCCTTCCTGTCATCTGTCCAAACCGGGATCACCTTGCCGTTGTATGCATCTATCTGGATGTAATCACCATATCTCACATCACCGCTTGTACCGCCCACAGGTGTTGCAGTAAAAGAAGAATCACTCATAAGCTGGTTAGACCATGTAGTGCCTGCATCTGTTGAATAAGCAACGTAAGTATTTACTAATGAACCTCCGCGGTTATCGTAATACATTGCGTAAAGTATTCCGTTATTATCGCATTGCATTACAGGCCAGTACTGGCTATTTGTAGTAACATCGTTTACTCTGACAGGTGAAGTAAGCCAGTTAGCCCCGCCGTTGGTTGAGCGCTGGAACCAAACATCTGAATTACCTCCGCGCATATCATCCCATATCACGTAAACATTTCCTCTGGTTGAGTTATTTGAATAATCACAGCAAATGAAAGGAAAACCATTTGTAGTAGATACAGTAGTCAATGAATAATCAGCACCAAAACTCGTGCCTCCGTTGGTTGACTTATCAAACTTTATTCCGCCGGCATCCCAAACAACATATATCTGGTTACCTGTACCTGAACAAATGTTTGAACCCTGACCGGAAGTGTTATCGCCAATATTTACAGTTGATGACCAGTTCAGACCGCCATTGGTAGATTTGCGGAATTTAATTCCCGGCTGAGGTCCGAAGCTTGTCCATGAAATAAAAATATTATTGTAAGTTGTGTTAGTTATCACAGGATCGCAAAATATCCATTCTTTATCTTCACCCGCTCCGCCGGAGCCCGGCACTGCTGTTGAATGCAGGAAAAAAGTCTGGCCGTTATTTGTGGATTTGTACAAAAGCATATCTCGGTTATAACCCGTTACCGGCTGCCTTGATGTGCTGGATATATAGAAATTTCCCTGGGCATCACTGGTAATTACCGGATCACTTTGTGAAGTGTGATTAGGATTCGGGTCAGGCAGCAGTTGCGATACTGCCCATGTTAACCCTCCGTTGGTTGAATATGTATAACCAATTCTTCGTACAATCGTGGGATCAATATATCCCAGCCTGAAATCACGCCAGGCGGCAACAACATAATTTGGATTTACTCTGCTTATTCTTACTGATGGCTCATTTTGCGGCAAGGCATTTAATGATAGATTCATATTCGTAAAAACTGCATTCGAATAATCTCCCTGAAATGATGTCCCGGGGGAGAATGTCCCCGGGTTCGTTGCTTCAGCTTCTGAATCACCATGTTGAGAATATACAGCGGCCACAATGACAAATGAAATAAAGAAAATCAGAAAATTTTTCATACCCGATATATTTTTTCAATTAATAAATATAGCTGAAAAACAGCTGAAATTGAATAGACAAATAAGTAAACATGACTTGGTGTCACTCATCTTTTGTAACGTTAGGCCAAGGGAAAATCTAAATAATTGGTATTAATTCAATTACACCTTAAGAATTAGACCACTTTTCATCCCGTAGGACGATAGAAACAGGATTTACAATTGCTTAGATTTGAGAATAAAACAAACGGAATTACCGGAATAAACAGAAATGAATGAAAACAGACATAAAAGTAGATAACGAAAACGAGACCTCAGAAGCAGATCAGGATTCTGTTGAATCTGAAAAAAACAAAGAAGCAGAAAATTATCATGTAGTAAAAAATACGATCTTAACTGCAGCAGACAAGAGCCAAATAAAGATCATTAAAAATCAGGATTGTAAAAGCTGGACATATTTAAAAGGCAATCTGCTTTAAAAGTCACTTTTTCAAAAATCTATCAAAATATGAATATCGAAGAAATAGATAATGTTGTTGACGGAAACTCTGTAGAAATTACTTTACCTGAATCCGAAACTATAGCAACAGAACCGGAAGACGATATGAGCACTTACTTCTGGCTCAGCATATCATTCCTTGTGATATTCATTATGAGTTACTTCATCTTGTAGAATACCTCAAAAATAAATATCCACTCAACAATAATACAATTTATGAACAAACAAGAAATATTTCTAAAAGAAGCTTACATACATTACGGATACTTTTCAAACATAGCACGCCGGATGACACAAAATGAATTTGATGCAGATGACCTGACACAGGATACATTCATCAGGGCATATAGATTCATTGATCAGTTCGAACCCGGCAGCAACTGCAAAGCATGGCTCTTCAGGATAATGAAAAACCTGTTCATCAATATGAACAAGAAAAAGCAGGCACACCCTCATTATGACCTTGAATGCGTGATCAATGAACCATTTGAACATGTTCCTGATCCCGAATTAAGATATTTTGAGATCTTCAGACAGCTAGAAAAAATAAAAGATGATTACCGGATCGTGATACTTCTTTATCACTTGAATGAATGCAGTCTCTCTGAAATTTCAGAAAAACTTAACTGCCCTATAGGAACAGTTAAAAGCAGGCTTCACAGGGCAAGGATAAAATTCAGGGAAGTACTTTCAGAACTGAAACAATAAAAAGCTGAATTAGAAAAGAATAAATGACATCTAAAGAAAATGAACAAAATCCGGAATATGAAAAAGTGAGAGTACCGGAAGAAGATATATTAAAAGCAGAACCGGAAGCTCAAAAGGACTACAGGGAGGATTCAATTCTGTACAGACCCCGAACAGAAACTTATGAAACCCATAAGGATGACAATACTTTTGAATCAATAAAAAAGCACAACCCCTTTCATGCCATTGAAGAAAAGAGAAGAGACGAACTTAACAGAAATAAGAGAAGAAGTAAAACTTTTAAGCTGAATAAGCTATGAATCATATCTGATCTGCCTTTGTGAAAAAACTTCAATTGAACTAATAGCTAAACCTGAAAAATTGAGCTTTAAGGAATGATTTTTAATAAATTACAGAGTAAATTATCACTTCCGTCACATCAAAAGTACATATTGTTTATGATACAGAATTGAATACTAAATTAATAAATAAGTAAATATTTTTGTACTACAGGAGACTATTATATAATGGCTAAAACTAAAAAAGAAAAAGAACCAAAAATTAAAATAAAAAAAGCAAAAAAGGGTGATTTCGATAAGATCATTGACCTTGTAAAAGAACTGGCTGCATTTGAAAAACTTGAAGGTCCTGACGAAATAGCTGTAAGAAGATTATTCAAGGATACATTCGGCAAAAAAAGACTCATAAATATGCTGGTAGCCAAAGAAGGCAAAGAAATACTTGGTTATGCAATTTATTTTGAATCATACTCTTCATTCCTTGCGAAGAAGACTTTATTCCTTGAAGATATTTTCATTACACAAAGCAGGCGCAACACCGGAATTGGAAAATTATTCTTTGATAGACTCATAGAGATAGCAAATGATATGGGCTGCGGAAGAGTTGAGTGGGCTGTACTTGACTGGAATATTGATGCGATTGCTTTCTATAACAAGATCGGCGCAACACCGCTATCGAACTGGGAATATTACAGGCTGACGCTCTAATTTACGGCGGGTGTTACCCGCGGAATTACGTCCAATCAAAGCAATTTTAAAATTCATTGAGCAGCGATCATAAAATAATTTTGTTTGACGGAGTATGCAATTTATGCAACGGCTCCGTCAATTTTTTTATTACCCATGATAAGAAAGATATCTTCCGTTTTGCTGCGCTGCAATCTGATATCGGAATTGAGATTCAGAAGAGATTGAATATTGATCATGAAAACATCGATTCGTTTATACTTATTGAAGATAACAGGTACTTCAAGAAATCTACCGCAGCATTAAGAGTTGCTTCAATGCTTGGATTCCCGTACAGCCTTCTTTACCCTCTGCTGCTCATTCCCCCGTTTATCAGAAACATAGTTTATGACACAGTGGCGAAGTACCGTTACAAATGGTTTGGCAGGAAAGAATACTGCAGGGTACCAACTACGGAAGAAAAAGCAAAATTTTTATGACCGGCTGTTAAATACCTATGTTTAAAGGTTATTCCCTTTATTTTCCTCACTATTATTAATATATTTGTTCTGAAAGAACTCCTTTGGAGTGAAATTTCTAAACATTTTCCCCAAATTTTAGCGTATTTTCAATTGATAAAGATAGCGGCTCGTTATTTACAGATATTTGTATGGCTAAGCATAATCTTATGTGCAAATTTGTATTCACAAAACAGGCTTATCAGCCGTAATTCCGCTGATATTCCCCTTACTTTCCAGCAATCACTACAGAACGATTACAGAAAGCTCATTAACCTGAATGGTCAGTGGGATTTTTCGTCACAAAATAACAGCGCTTCACAGGTTACCGTACCCTTTTGTTATGATTTTAAAGGTAAAGTAACAGTTTCAAGAATGTTCAGCACAGGGCTTGAGTCACCCAACGACTGGAACTTCATAATATTTTGTGACGGCATCAATTACCAGGCTGAGATCAAGATCAACGGCAATTTCATAATCAAACATGAAGGCGGCTTCACCCCGTTTTCATCACCCATAGCCGAAGGTTTGATAAAAGAATCTGGCAATATCATTGAAGTCAAAATTGATAACACTCTTGATGCCTCAAGAACTATCCCCTTAAGAAATACAGCTAACTATCCCAAAAATTACGGCGGCATTTACAGGGATATTTATATCGTTGCTGTTCCAAAGATCTATATTAAGAATTCCAATCTGCAGTCTGAGATCGATATCAATTTTAACGCTGATATAAAGAATACCGTAACTATCAGCGCAACTGAAATAGACAGGTACCTTGGTTCTGATAAAAAATTTTCTGTAAAGACTGAGCTGCTTGACAGCTCCGGCACCGTAAAAGCTTCAAGTGATGCTGTGCAATTTTCTATCACATCAAATTCCACTATACAGGCAGTTAATAAGTTTGAGCTCAACGGACCAATTTACTGGTCACCTGAATATCCCTATCTCTACAAATTACGCGTTACTATTACACAGGGAGACCAGGTTGTAGATGTTTACGGTTCCGATTTCGGGCTGTATGAGCTTGTCCGCAAGCAGGGAAGCCTGGTATTGAACAATAACGAGTTCAAGTTCAAAGGTATTAACTACATCGAAGAATTCGGTGCCACAGGAATATGCGCGAATTACAGTGATATTGAAAGAGATGTAAAACTTATCAAATCACTTGGATGCAATATCATAAAGGTGTACGGCAGGCCGGCAAGTTCTTATTTGATAGATGTATGCAATAAATACGGCTTGCTGATAATGGAAGAAATTCCTGTTTACACAGTACCATCTGCTATTTTAGAATCTGAAAATTTTTTACAGCTGGCTGAAAACCAGCTGAACGAAGTTATACTTTCACACAAAAATAATCCCTGTATTTTCGCATTCGGACTTGGAAATGATTTTGATGTAACCGGTGCCGCGGGTCAAACATACGTTAAACGTATGGTTGCCACAGCAAGAAACCTGGATAACAGGCTGTTATATTATTCTACCCGCAATTATTATGATGATAAATGCAGGGAACTGGTTGATCTTGTTGGTATCAATTTTTACGATAACGATCTCAGCCTTCTTAAGAATGCCGCTCCCGATATGAAATTGAAGAAGGATAAGCTGTTTGTTTCCAACTACGGTAAAATTATTAATCCTTCAAACACTTCAGGCTACAGTGACCCCGGTTCGCTTGAATCACAATCAAAATATATTGTAGATTTTATAAAAGTAAGCAAAGCATCCCCGCTTATGGGCGGATTCTTTCAGTCATTCACTGACTGGAACTCCGATATGCCCAACCTGAAATACCCTGACCAGACAAATCAGTATATGCGCACAAGCGGATTATATACCCTTTTCCGCGAACAAAGACCGCCTGCGATAATATTGAGGAAAGAATTTCTGGATGAAGATATTCCGAATCTGAATATCGGCACATTTTCCAAAGAAGCTCCGCTGGCATTTGTATTCACAGGTTTGATATGCTTTATTCTGTTCATTTATCTTGCCAACAGCGTAAGAAGGTTCCGTGAAAATGTATGGAGAGCTATTTTCAGGCCTTTCATTTTCTACACAGATGTGAGAGAACAGAATCTTATCCCTACTTTTCACAATGTACTTCTTGCTATAATAATTTCCATCGGAAGCGGACTATTCTTCGCGAACCTCTTTTATTTCTGGAAAGATTCACAACTTCTGGATATTATGCTTACAGTTATATTATCCAATGATACAGTGAAGATATATGCCGACCAGTTCATTTCGAACCCTGTAAAGCTTGTTGGTGTACTTGCTGCAATTTCATTTATAAAGATCTTTGTGATAACATTTGTTATCTGGCTGTTCTCTCTTACTATTAAGTACAGGGTAGGATTCAACAATATTTACACCATTACTGTATGGGGTTTGCTGCCTACTATTCTGCTGCTTGCAATTGGCACTTTCTATATCAGGATACTTCAGGCAAATTCTGATTTCGTTGTTATCGGACTTGCCACAGCAGGATTTCTTTACCTGATCTCATTATACAGAATTCTGAAAGGAACTTACCTGTTATTTGATACATTTTTCATCAAAGTATATGCATACGGGATACTTTCAATTGTGCTTATAGTTGGAGGTACAATATTTTATCTGAATACAACAAGATTTGTTTTTGATTATTTCAGACTTGTAATGACTTTTTTGAAGTTATAATAGTATTCGTTTTCATATACGTAAAATTCTGTATTTTATATAAAAAATCATTAATTTTGTGTTAAGAGACTTCAGGCTTTTTCCCGTTTTTTCTCAAAATACGATTTGATGAACATTTGAAAAGTATAGTGTTCTGTTTTTTAATAATCCAATTAAATAATTGTATTTAAGTAAACTTGAAATTTTCGGGTTTAAGTCTTTTGCTGATAAGATAACAGTAGATTTTGACGCTGGAATGACGGCAATTGTGGGACCCAATGGCTGCGGCAAAACAAATATTGTTGATGCTGTCCGCTGGGCTATTGGCGAGCAAAAAGCGAGCGTGCTGAGAAGTTCAACAATGGAAAATGTTATCTTCAACGGGACCAAGAACCGTAAACCTCTTGGATACGCCGAAGTATCCCTTACAGTACAGAACACCAGGGGAATCCTGCCCAGTGAATACACCGAAATAAAAATTACCCGCCGCTGTTTCCGTGATGGCGCAAGCAATTATATGCTCAACGGCGTTAATTGCCGTTTAAAAGATATTACTTCCCTATTCATGGATACCGGAATGGGCTCGGATGCATATTCCGTAATTGAGCTCAAAATGGTAAACGAGATACTTTCGCACCGTACACAGGATAGAAGGAAACTCTTCGAAGAGGCATCTGGCATAACAAAATATAAAGAGCGCCGGCGCGAAGCGCTTTATAAACTTGAAGTTGCCCGTGAGAATATCAATGAAGCCAATATTGAAATAAGGAACAGGCAAAGAACAGTTAACGCTTATGAGCGCATAGCCCAGAAGCAGCAGGAAGCGAAAGAAGTAAGCGTAAAGCTTAAAGAAATCGAAATTGAGTATCACACCAGGGCTCTTTCCAAACTGCTGGATGAAACAAAATCCATTGAAGGTGAGCTGAAAGGCAAAGAAACAGAGCGGGAGAAACTGCAGAACAGCCTCAATGAAAACGAAAGCATCATTGACAGATATAAAGCAGAGCTTACCTTAACCGAATCTAAATTAAATGAATCAAGGGATAAACTCAATAATATCAATCTGAATATCAACGAGATTCAGACAGCAATTTCAATTGCCGAGCAGCGTGTTAAGTATCTTGAAGAAAATATTGACCGCTTTAAGCGCGAGAAAATTGAAATAGAAGCTGAAATTGAAAGATTAAGCAAAAGAAAAACTGAAATTGAAGATAAAATAGTTGTGTTGAAAAATACAACTGAACTGATGGAAGATTCAAGGGTAACAAAAAAAACCAACCTTGATGAAACCGAGCAGAAGGTAAAAGTAAGCAAAGAAGAACTGAAAGACCTGACCCTGAAACATGCAGCATCCTCCAAAACTCTGCAGGAAAAACGCAGTGAATATGAGATCATAAAGAACAGGCTTGAAGACCAGATATCACGCTGCAGCAAACTTGCAGACGATAATATTGTGAACATCAACAAAGTTGCTGAATTTGACCAGAACCTTCGCGATGCTGAAAGCTCACTTAACAGCCTTAAGGATGAGCTTTCCCTGATGACCTCTGAATTTACAGAACAGAAGAAACTTAAGGATAACCTGCGCGAAGAACTTTCGAAACTGGAAAAAGACATAATCTACAAGCAGCACGAAGCTGAGAAACTGAAGAATAAGATTGAATTCCAGACCAACCTTCTTGAAAATTTTGATGATTACTCTGAAGGCATAAAGTACCTTGTTAAGGAAAAGAACGAAAAAGCGGGATTTGTTGTAATTGATAAACTTGAAGTAGAGGATAAGTTTAAAATTGCAATTGAAACTGCTCTTGGCGAGATCTCGAATTATCTTATTGTAAACGATCTTGACGCAGCCGAAAACTATATAAAGATACTTACACGCGACCAAAAAGGAAAAGTAACATTTATTATCAAAGATAAGCTTTATAACACTACCATGAATATTTTCCAGGAAGAATTCCCGGAAATTCTCAGTCATGAAGGTGTATACGGCTGGGCTGATAGGTTTATTAAATGCCCCGATGAATATTTAATGCTTTACAAGTACCTGCTTGATGAATTCATAATTGTAGAAAATATTGATATAGCCAGGGAGCTTTCAAAAGACAATTTTATTAAGTTCATTACACTTGATGGTGATATTATTACAAACAGTTTTTTAAGGGCCGGCAGTAAAACCAATGTCGAATCACTTAAAATTGGCAGGGAAAAACTGATCGCAGATCTCGAATCGCAGATAAGGGAAATTGAGCAAAGTATTGAAACTGACAGTAAAAATTTAAGCGAACTGAAAAGCAGCTACGCTGCAATTGATGTTGATATAAGACAGAATAAAATTCAGGAAAAAAGAGCCCAGGTTCTTAATGCTGAAAATAAGCTTCAGCAGCTGCAGTACAAGAAGACTGAAACCAACAAACTTATCAGTCATTATAAGCAGGAAAACGATGAACTGAATGTTTCAAACAAAGAGCTCTCAGATAAAATGGATACCCTTATCCAGGAAATTGAGGCGGCCGAAAATGTTAAATACCAGCGCGAAAAAGAGCTGGAGCATTTTACCACAGAACTAGAAAATCTTGCCGATGAGCTCACTACTCAGCGTGAAGATTATAACAGTTTTAACATTGAAATTACCAAATTAAAGGCCGAATTCACAAATCTTGAAAATGAGCATTGCAGGACCGAAGACAGCATAAGATCAAGGAAAAGCAGCATAGAAGCCCGCGCACTTGAATGCAATGAATACGAAACAGAGATAAAAAAACTTCTTACAGAAATTGAATCATACAATTCAGATAGTACCGTTAACGGACTGAAACCAAAGCTAAAGCTTCTGGAAATTGAAAAAGCAGGCATTGAGTCAGATTTTGCGCTGATAAGAAGCGAATACGAAGTTAAACGCTCATTAGTTGACCGTGTTGAAGGCGAGCAGAAGGAACTTCGCAGTAACCGTGATAACATAATCGATTTCATTCATAAAAATGAAATGAAGCTCACCCGAGACAGGCTGGAAATAAAGGAACATAAAGACAGGGTGAAAGAAGAATATGAACTTGATATAGAATATACTGTATTTGAAGATGCAGAGATCTTTGACCTAGTAAAGGCTAAAGCCGAAGTTGACAGGCTCAGGAACAAACTGCGTACACTTGGCGGCTCAGGTCAGTTAGAGCTGAACTTGTACGAACAGGAAAAGCAGGAACTTGAAAAACTTTCTGAAGAAAGAAATGATCTTGTGAAGGCTGAGCAGGATCTTATCAACCTGATTGATGAGATAAACAAAACTGCACAGAACAAGTTCATAGAGACTTTTGAGCAGATAAGACAGAATTTTATGGCAATTTTCAAGGAACTATTCCTTGAAGGTGATGAATCTGATCTGAGGCTGGTTATTGATCCTGATAATCCGGATCCGCTGGACGCAAAAATTGATATCATAGCTAAACCAAGAGGTAAAAGACCGCAGTTAATTGACCTGCTTTCAGGAGGTGAGAAAACACTCACTGCTATTGCGCTGCTGTTTGCTATATACCAGGTTAAGCCATCACCATTCTGTATACTTGATGAGGTCGATGCGCCTCTTGATGATGCGAACATTGACAGGTACATTAAGATAATACGCAAATTTGCACAGGAAACTCAGTTTATTATTGTTACCCACAACAAGCGCACAATGGAAGCGGCTGATTCAATGTATGGTGTAACAATGGCAGAGCAGGGTATTTCTACAATTGTAAACGTTAAGTTTAACGACCAGAAAATAGCTTCATAAGTTTTACTATTAATATTTCTTTAATTCACAATGCTGTACCAGCTATGCCCTCTTAAATAATAATTCATTAATTTAATTTGGCATCTTAAATAATCTATTTATGACAAACGAACAAAAACAATTTCTTGTTAACCTGGTTAACACACCTGCCCCTTCAGGCTTCGAAGAACCTGTACAAAAATTATGGAAGGATGAAGTTGAAAAATTCTGTCCCGATATAAAAAAAGATATTCACGGTAATCTGACTGCAACCCTCAGCCCGGGTAAAGAAAGATCAATTATGATAGTTGGCCATTCAGATGAGATCGGCCTCATAATCAATTACATTAATGATGATGGCTTTATTTACGTCAGACCCATTGGCGGTGTTGACCCGACAATATTGGCATCACACAGAGCAAGAATTCTTAATAAAAAAGGTCCCGTTGATGCTGTAATCGGCAGAACCTCCATTCACCTGCTTACCAATGCTCAAAGAGATAAAAAACTTGAAATGCACGATATCTGGCTTGATATCGGTGCCAAAAACAGGAAAGATGCTGAAAAATATGTTTCCATCGGTGATCCGGTGGTTTTTGGCGGCGACTTCTGTGAAATGACAAACGGGAACGCTACTTCAAGATGCTGGGATAACAGAATCGGCGTTTATATAGTAGCCGAAACTTTAAGAAAACTTACAAAAGTTAAAAATCTTAAAAACACGGTTTATGGCGTATCTTCCGTTCAGGAAGAAACAGGCGTTTGGGGTGCAGGCAATCCTGCTTATAATTTCAAGCCTAACGCAGCCATTGCTATAGATGTTATCCCCTGTTCAGACCAGCCGGAAATACCGAAAGAAAGATTCGGCGTTACAAAACTTGCCGAAGGACCGGTAATTACACGCGGCGTAAGGACAAACAATAAACTCTCAGATGAATTGATAGCTGTTGCAAAGAAGAAAAAAATGAAACACCAGATTGATGTTGATTTCGGGCATACGTGGACAGATGCCGACCCTATTTCTCAGTCAAGGGGCGGTGTTGCTATCGGTGTTGTTTCAGTTGCAACACGATACCTGCATACATCTGTGGAAACACTAAGCCTGAAAGATATTGATCTTACTGTTGACCTTCTGGCTGATTTTATAGCAAGCTCAAAGCTGGAGTATTGATTTACACTTTTGGAGCAATAAACTAACATTTTATAATAATATTATTAAGAGCATTCGCTGGAGGATGCATAAAAAATATGGCAGGAACCGAGCAAACAACTCCTTCGGGGTTAAGATATGTTGATGAAGTGGAAGGCACAGGAGATTCACCAAATACAGGGCAGAAAGTAACTGTTCATTACACGGGCACACTGGAAAGCGGCAAAAAATTTGATAGCTCAAAGGACCGTGATGAACCATTTACATTCACAATAGGTATTGGTCAGGTAATCAAAGGCTGGGATGAAGGTGTTGCTTCAATGAAAGTTGGAGGCAAGAGGAAACTTATCATCCCTTCAGAACTTGGCTACGGATCCCGCGGTGCAGGAGGCGTTATACCGCCGAACGCAACACTGCTTTTTGATGTTGAACTTATAAGCATCAAATAAATTTTTCCATCAGTCCATAGTATTTGAACATCCGGCCAAGATTTACCGCCGGATGTTCTTATTCTAAACCCCTTCCTAAAGGTCAATCATAGAAAATACCGGTATACAATAGAATGCAACCTTTTCGCTGCTGAAGGCGTCTTAATGATATAGAAAGGAATATTATGATGACATTTATAAAAATAAAAACAATGGAAAAGCTTACAACAGGGATGATTATAGTGAATATGGCTGTTTTGGCAATTTTATGTTACAATTATTACTTAAAGTTCTAAGTAAAGATCCGGCTTCACAAGACAATACTAAAAAAGAGACAAATATTAAGAGTTTGTATTACCTCATTAAGAGATGTTAAGTGATTACCTCCGCTTGACAATTCAAAGGAATAAAGCAATTTATTCCTTTTTTTATTGCCAAAATGCACATTTTATTTATTTATTGTTACCTTGAATAAACAATGAATTAAAATTATTTTTAGAATTACGTAATATTTATATTGGATCAGCCTAAATTAAAAATATTCAGTGATTTTGACGGCACAATCACCCTTTACGATACCTGGATCGAAATGGGAGAGCGCTTCATAAAAGATAAACAAAAATGGGCTGAGGTTATTAAGAATTTTGAAGATCAGAAGATCGGCGCTCGTGAGTGCTTTCTTGCAGAATGTGCGCTTATTGAGGATTTTGACCTTGCAGAATTTGACAGAATTATAGATTCACAAAGGCTGGACCCGATGTTTTTGAAGTTTGTTGAATTCTGTAATGTAAGAAATCTGCCCTTGATGATTCTAAGTGAAGGAATGGATTATTACATCAGCAGGATACTTGATAATAATGATCTTGATATCCCGTTTTTCGCAAACAAAATAGTTTTTTCCGAAGATAAAAAGAACATAGGTCTCGAGTTCCCGAATGCTGACTCAGACTGCACGAAGTGCGGTACCAGCAAACGTAATATCCTTATGAATAACACCGCTGATGATGAAATTTCTGTTTTCATCGGCGATGGATTTTCAGACGCATGTGCGGTAAATTATGCTGATATTGTTTTCGCAAAAAAGTCTCTGGCATCATATTGCTGGAAAAACAATATTACGTATCACGAATACCAGACTTTTGGCGACATAATAAAGAAGCTTGAAAAATTTCTAGGCAGTAAGAAGTTAAAACACCGCGATGCAGCAAAGATCAAAAGACGCGAAGTTTTTTTAAGAGGTTAAATAGCAAGATTATTAAGATAAATACAAATAAATGACATTAGGAAAATTTTTCTTTCAGTACAGGTCTTACACTCCCCTGCCTTTTTTAATACCAATGCTTCTTTTCGCCCGTCCAACTATTACTACAATGGCAATAGGTGTGATCTTTGTTATAATAGGTGAATTTTTCAGGTTCTGGGGAGTTTCATATGCCGGCAGCGAAACAAGAACAACAAGTAAGCCAGGGGCATCACGTCTGGTAACGCAGGGACCTTTTGCATACGTCAGAAACCCGCTATATATTGGCAATATTCTGATGTATTTCGGAATCAGCATAATGTCAAATTCATTGGTTCCGTTTTTGCAAATCTTAAGCATTGTCTATTTTTCATTTCAGTACTATTTCATAATCAAAGAAGAAGAAGCGGAGCTTAAAGAAATTTTCGGTGAAAAATACCTGCATTATTTCGCCAATGTAAACCGTTTCCTTCCCAAATTTTCACCTTATGATGAATCAAAACGTTCACAAATTGATAGGGATGTTAAAGCGGCATATGTTAGCGAAAAAAGGACTTTTCAATCAGCCTTCATAAGCATAATGATGATAGTACTTATTTATTTTCTCATAAATCAATAAACCTATAATGAAAGCAGGAAACAGTTCTCCGCATAAGAGGTCTGTATTCATTTCAGCAGGTGAATCTTCCGGTGATATGCATGCTTCTTCTTTGATGAAGGAACTCAAACTGCAGTCACCCGGAACTGAAATTGATTTCAGCGGTACCGGTGGTGATAATATGATCGCTGAAGGGCTCAATGCCCTGTATCACACAAAAGATCTTGCCACTGTAGGTTTTGCAGATGTGATCAAAAAATACTCATTTTTTAAAAAAGCTCTCAGAGATACAGCAGAATTTATAAAACTTAATGACCCTGATACAGTGATTCTTGTAGACTATCCGGGCTTCAACTTGAGACTGGCTGAAGAGATCAGAAAATTCTACACAAAAAAGATAATATATTACATTTCTCCCCAGCTTTGGGCGTGGCATGAAAAGCGTGTTTTCAAAGTCAAGAAGTACATTGATCTTATGCTCGTGGTCTTCCCGTTCGAGGTTGATTTCTACAATAAATACGGCGTGAAAGCTGAATTCACCGGTCACCCTTTGATCAGCAGGATAAGGGAATTCATACAGCAAAATCCAAAGATCAAACGCGGCTCATCAAAAAAAATAATTACTGTGCTTCCCGGCAGCAGAAAAGATGAAGTTAAACATCACTTACCCGTTTTGCTGGACGCAATAAGATTGATAAAAGCAAGAATTGATGTTGATGTAAATATCAGTATAGCACCGGGTATGAAAAAGCACTTTGATGAATATAAAGAACAATTGACCGGATGTAACCTTACTGAAGATAAACCATATAACCTCATTCTGAACAGTGATGCTGTTATGACAAAGGCCGGCACTTCTACTATGGAGTGTACTCTTCTCGGCACTCCTTACCTGATTTTCTACAGAACATTTCCGCTTAATTATTACCTCCTTAAACCGATTGTTAAAGTGGATAAGCTTGGAATTGCGAACCTGCTTTTGGGAAAAGAAGCTGTCAGAGAGTTTATTCAAAGTGATTTAACCGCAGAAAATGTTTCAGAAGAATTACTCAAGATCTTATCTGATAATGAATATCGTAACAGGATCAAAACTGATCTGGATGAAGTATGGAAGATACTGGGCAGCAAAGAAGCCTCCGTTAATGCAGCAAAGCTAATTAAACTAACTGCGGGTATATGAAGATAATATTAATACCGCTCAGTTTGTTATTCAGAATTGGAGTATTCTTCAGGAATTTTTTATATAATTCCGGTATTTTAAAAGCAAAGGTACTTGAACCGAAGATAATATCGGTAGGTAATATTTCAGCAGGCGGCACAGGCAAAACTCCTTTTGTGGAATTGCTTGCCGAATACCTGCTAAAGAAGAACAAATTCGTGGTAATAGTCAGCAAAGGATATAAACGAGAATATGATGACATTAAAGTTGTTGAAACAGGCTTCAAGAATGAAAAACATGAATTGAACACTGAAAATCTGGGAGATGAAGCATTAATGCTGCTTGAAAATCTTTCTTCAGCAGGATTGGAAGGCGGGCTGCTTGTTGTTGGTGATGATAAAACTAAAGCAGCAAAATTTGCTGCTACCAAATTTAAACCGGAAATTATTATAGTTGATGACGGTTTCCAGCACAGAAAATTATACAGGGACCTGGATATTGTTATTCTTAATCCTGATTGCGATAAATATATGATACCCGCAGGAAACTTAAGGGAACCGCTCAAAAACTACAGGCGTGCAGATTTGCTGGTGATAAATAACAAGTTTGAAAAGAACCCTGTAAATGAGAACCGCAAAAACATGCCGCAGGTGATATGCAATTACTTGTTTGAAGGATTTAAAGGTATTGAAGGCAGCACTCTGCCAATTGAAGAGATTAAAAGTGCTACTGTTTATTGCGGTATTGGAGAGCCTGATTCTTTTAAACTACTGCTTGAATATCTGAACATTAAGATCGATGAGTTTATTCCGTTTCCTGACCACCATAATTTCACCAACGAAGAGCTAGAAAGCCTGATGGCTGCTTTTAACAGGAACGGTTCATCGCATATCCTGACAACACAGAAAGATTTCGTCAGACTTAAGAACTCTGAGCTGGTTTTGAAAGCAAAAAGCAATAATACTTACAAAAACCTGTTATTCAACTTTCCACTTTATTTTGCAAAAATAAAGATGCAAATTAATAACAATAGCGAACATTTATTTAAAGAAATAGATAACTTACTGAAATCTGAATGAGCGCCACTAAATATATTGGATTAAGCCGGAGCAACAGCAGCTTCCCTAAATACTGCAAATGGCTGGATGATAACAACTTGCCTTACATTGTACTGGATTGGGAGATTAATAATTTCGATGACATCAGGAAGTGTTCTTCACTTCTTCTAACAGGCGGAGTTGATATTTTCCCTGAATTCTACAATGACTGGGAAGACGGCAAAAACCGGGGAGACTACATCCCTGCCCGTGACGGCTTCGAGTTCAAACTGCTGGAATACGCTTTTGCAAATAATTACCCTGTACTAGGAATTTGCCGCGGGCTACAGCTGATAAACTGCAAGCTCAACGGCAGCCTGATAAATGATATCGAGACAATTCGTGGCACAAATCACGAAAAGATCTCGCCTTCTGAAGACAGGATACATAATGTGAATGTAAAAGATAATACACTGCTGCATGAACTTGTTAAGGAAAATTCAGGGAGTATAAACAGCTCACATCACCAGGCAATTGATAGGGTTGGAGAAGGACTGGTTGTTTCAGCGAAAGCTGATGACGGCATTATCGAAGCAGTTGAGTGGGCCACCAAAGATGGAAAGCCATTTTTACTGGCAGTACAATGGCACCCTGAAAGAATGCCTGATATGAACAGTGCTTTTTCTAAAAATCTGCTGGAAAAGTTTAGAGAGGAAACGAACAAAAATTAATACATTCAAAGCTCTCATATTGCTGCTGCTCACAGCGTTGATTTTTAACGCCTGTTCCGGTTCCGGAGGGAATGATCTTGATAAGGTTCAGGTTAAGGAGCTTAAAGAAAAAGTCAACAGCAATTCATCGCTGATCGAGACAATGGAAGCCTCGGGTAATATAGCGTTTGATTCACCTGAACAATCCGGGCAGGGCTGGATAGAAGTGAGAATTAAAAAACCTGATTCTGTTTTCGTAAAGATCGAAGGTCCGTTCGGTATCTCTATTGCTCAGGCTCTGATAACAAGGTATGATTTCATTTATTACAATGTCCAGGAAAACAGAGCTATACTTGGCCCTACGAATGATATTAATATCGGGGCGATATTGCGTATCAAAGTATCTTTTGATGAGCTTTTAAGCGGTTTCAGCGGTGGATTTATGCTGCACGAAAACATTATTGATACTTTGAACGCTGAATCAGAAAACGGGTTGTATACAGTTTATGCTCCAAGAGAACCCGGAACACAAAAGTACTTTATTGACCCGGCAATATTTACTGTACAAAAGTACAACTCATATGATGAAAACAAAAAAACTGTTGTAGAAGTAAACTACGGTAACTATTTCGAAGAAAGTGCCTCAGGGAAAACGGTATATTTTCCCTCAAGTATAAAGATAAATAATCCGGAAAAGAAGCAATCCGTTTATGTTGACTATGTAAACAAAACTTTTAACAAAAGCGATATCAAGTTCAATATCAAAATTCCTAAATCTGCAAAAGTAACCAAATGGGATTAAGTTTTCGTGTAAAATACTCTCTTTTCCTGGTTCTGTTGTTATTTTTAACAGGGGCAACCTATGAAGAAATTATTCAGGATAAGAAGAAGCAGGCAGATAATATTGAAAAAGATATAATTGATAGCAGAACCGGAATATCAAAGATAACCACAAGAACAGCTCTGATAAATCAGCAGATAGATAGTGTTGAGTCGGCTATCAGCGGCCTGAACAGTTTCCTCAAGAATTACGAAAATGAGTCATTTATGACTCCAGATCAGATTGCCATAGAAACTAACATGATCATTTACCTGGCAGAAGAAGTTGAACGGATTCAGAACAGCTTCAGGCAAAAGGTTGTATCGTTGTATAAACACGGTGAAAATTATGAGCTTGAACTTCTGCTCAGTTCCAAGACTCCAAATGAATACTTAAGGCGGAATCAATACCTGCAAAAATTCTCTCAGAACAGGAAAAAAGAACTCCGTGATCTTAGGGCTAAGAAATTTATACTTGAAGAAAAGAAAAAAATGCTTACGCTTTCAACATCTTCACAAAGATTTTACATTGAAGCCAAACGCAATGAAAAAGCTGTTCTTGATTCAAGATTAAATGAACTGAGGTCGCTGAAAAGCAATTCGGAAAGTGAATCAAACCTGCTTGCAGGCAAAGTTACCCGATATGAAACGCAGTTGAACAACATTAAGAATTTTATAAACAACTTTGAAGCTAACCGGGATAATTTTAAAGAGAACAAATATAGCAGGCTAAGCTATGAATCCGCTGACCTGTCACAGATCAAAGGAAGCATAAACCTGCCGGTTGATATTGGTTTGATAACAACGAATTTTGGTAATATTTCTGACAATAAAACACTTGCTATTTCAATCAACAACGGAGTAGACTTTTCAATTGCCCGCGATTCGAAAGTATATGCTGTTGCGAATGGAACAGTCAGCATTGTAGGCGATATCCCCTTTTACGGAAAAGTAGTTATCATCACACACGAAAATGGATTCAGGTCAGTTTACGCATCTCTTGGTGAAACAAATGTTAAAGCCGGCGATGTGATAAGACTCAACCAGGTCATTGGTAAAACCGGCGAAACACTTGAAGGTCAGACGATGCATTTTGAACTCTGGCAGAATTCAACACCTGTAAATCCACGGGAGTGGCTTAGATTTT
>CAZQYL010000015.1:0-10462 GCA_964597425.1 uncultured Ignavibacteriales bacterium
AACTCTGAGATATATTATAAACGTGACCCAACAGGTAATCTCGTTGGTATTCAGAATATTTCTAATGAAATACCGGATGGATTTTCACTTGAGCAGAATTATCCTAACCCGTTTAATCCTGCAACAAATATAAAATTCAATATCCTAAAAGCAGGAATCGTTAAGTTAGTTATCTATGATGTACTTGGCAATGAGATAGCACAGCCGGTAAACGGAGAGTATAACGCAGGCACATATAAAGTTGATTTTGATGCTTCTTCACTGTCTTCAGGTGTGTATATTTATAAAATAGAAGCAGAAGGTTTCACTGATGTCAAGAAAATGATGCTGGTGAAATAACGCAGTCATTTCACCGCCTTGTTTCTAAGGTTGGTTAAATGGACCGGCATTGTTCTCACTAATGCACGCTGTGCATTATTGCTTTGAAAAGTTGAAAGTTTTTTATAATCCGGGCAGAGATAAATATGGATCTTTACAAAGTCAAAAATACAAAAGGTGCCTATTGTGTAATCTTTTTGACCTCTTCGACTATCCATAATTTGTAAGCAAAATATTCATCCTTTTCCAGGTCCATACATAATTCTTCAGCGGCAATCTTATCTTCTTTGTGCCTTACATTATTTAACTGATTTGTATATTTAATGAATTTCAGGTACTGGTTCTTGCGCATATCGGTCATGAACTTATTATTCTGCACTGTTTTCTTAAATGTATCAAGCAATGATTGCAGCGGAATTGTCCAGTCCAGTGAATAATAGATCCTGCTCTGCAGTATCCTGAGATCCATTTTCAGGTAAACTTCTTCAGGCTTGCTCTTGGCAAGATACTCAAGCGCTTTTTCATAGTACCCCTCCTCATTTTCAAGGTAAGCCATCCCGTAGTAATAATACGCTTCCCTGGAATCTTCATGAAGTTCATTCTTATAGTCAGCTATAAATTTCCTCAGCCAATCATACTTCTTAAGTTTTGATGCTGTAACAACTGTGCTTGAATAAAACGAGTTCGGCATATAACCGTGAGTTTTATAAGTATCCTTCTTCAATTCAAGCTCATATATCAGAAAGGACTCAAGCAGAAATTTTTGTTTTCCTGTTCTTAACTGCCTTACGCAGTAATTTTCAAGATTAATGAAAAGGTCACCAATAGTACCGCCAAGCTCGGTATCGTGTTTAATGATAAGGTCTTTCAAAAGGTAATAATTCTCTTCGTTATCCGGTTCAATAAATAGCTTAATTACCCTGTAATAGATCAATATCAAAGGAACGCCGCTGAATTGCTCTGCGTTGAAGTTCTTTAATATATTTTCAATTATCTCAGTATCAACCTTAACATTGTACAGGTACATTGTATTCAGGGTTATGGCATAATATTTCAGTACGCTTATCAGGTAAAATTTGGTAATATTATCAGAAAACAGCTGAATGTTTTCTTTGGTAAGATACTTTTCATACTTCCCCATATAAATTTCAGCAAGGTAGCTCAGTTTATGCTCTGCAAAAAGGTACCTGTTTTCGTAATAATGATTATCTCTTATGACAAATTTATCCAGTTCTTTGTTTGCTTCATCTATTATCCGCTCAAAATCCTTGAATAATTTCCTTTCAAACAGCTCCTTCAGCAATATATCCTTTGATCTGAAAGAATCATTACTGAAGCTGTTGTATGCAAGGAATTTTTCGACCAATTCATAAAGGTAGTACATTAACAGTCTCAATGTACTGTCTTTATAAGGCTTCCCCGGGAAAAGCTTTAAAAAAACTTTTTCTTTTTCTATTTTTGCAGGGTCAAGCTCAGGGTAATTCTTTTTTATTAATTCAAATAGTTTTATAACATTTACATTCTTATTAAAAAACGGAGAAGAGACAAATTCAGAAAATTCCTTTATCTCTTTTGGTGTAAATGTCCTGATAGCCTCAATTAAGCTGCTTTTATTCATCTGCTAACTCTCCTGTTTTCTTTAACAGCCAGAACTTCTCTAGGGTATTGCCTGTGCTTTCAATATCTTCTTTCAGTTTTATAATATCCTTTACAGATCTTTTCTCTTTGATCTTCAAAAGTCTTGTATAAAATTTAAGGAAATTCAGTATCCTTGTAAATCTTTCTTCAGATAGCGAACTTTTATTGTTGTTTAGGAAATGACGGTATGAATCAATTTGATAAACTGACTGGCTATGCATATTCAGTTCATAAAATGTCATCAGCGTAAGATCCCTGACCGGCAGCTTATACTGGATATGCCTGATAGTTTTTATAGTATTAAGATGCCAAAGTGCCTTTTCGTAATCACCCTTATTAAACAACAGGCGTGCATAACTATAGTTTATTACAACGTCACTGTTATCCGGCGAAATTGAATCCCTGTACTTCTCAAGGAATTTTTCTGCCCACTCAAACTGCTCTAACGATATTGCAGTACCCATTATATTGGCAAACAGCAAGTCATCAAAATAAATGTGCTCTTCAGCAGCAAACAATTCCTGTTCAAGGCAGATCTTGTACAACTCAAAACGTTCCCTGGTATATGATTTCCCGTCTGAAAGCGGTGAATTATTATATCCCTGGTAAACGCAGTAACTCTGGAGAACATTGTGAAGGCTGTACATATCGCTTTTTGAAAGTTTACCGGGACTTGAAATCAATATATCCTTAAGGATCCTGTAGTTTTCTTCCTTTTTGTCCTTTATAAGCAGTACTTCGTTCAGATGCAGTTTGATCTTGAGCTTTTCCTTAAAATAATTGTCCTTTGTAAGCAGGTATTCCATAATGTGTTCTATGAACTCATAGTTATAGTCCAGCTTTTCATACATGTTTTTATCAAGCATGAACCTATAGTGATTAAGCGCCTTGGCAAGGTAATAGCTTGTCAGTTCATCTTCTATGTAAGTAACGGTGTTTTCTGTGTAATTTTTAAAATCCTTTTGTTTGAACTTGCTCCAGTCCATATATATCTCTTTCTGGTTCTGAAGTTCATACTTCTTCAGAAAATAATCAGGGTCCTGGTATGTAACTGCGTTAATATCCTCTTCAATTTCAGAATAATATTTCAGGAATACTTTTTCCAGTTTCCTTTCATTTAACTCCTTCAGGAGATTCATACCCCTGTTCAGGTCATCTTTTCTGAAATTTATATATGCAAGATAATCTTCGGCAAGTTTCCCTAAATTATATATCACTGTTCTTAAGAATCCATCATTGTATTTTTTTCCGTGAAACAGATTTTCGAATACTACTTCTTTATCCAGCTTTTTATCTTTAAACTCAGGGTAGAATTTCCTAAGATAGTCGTACAAGTGTTTCACATGAATATTCTTGTTAAAAAAGGGTGATTTAACAAATTCACCGAATTCTTTGAACTCCTTTGGGGTAAACTTACTTAATATTCCGAGAAGTGTGGCGCTTATCATTAAATTTATTGTGGGAAATTTGAAACAATATAAGGTACTTTTTTGGTATAAAAAACGCATTTTAACAATCATTTTTCGCAATTTCACACGGGAATAAGGACAAAAAAGACCCGTTTTTTAAAACATTGGCTGCTACAATTCCGCCCAGGATATTAAGTAACAATCAAGGAAAATTTTTCCTTTGCTATCAGTCATATTTATAAACAAGTTATGAAAACCTTATTTCTTAAAATGAATAAAAACAGGTTAATTAAACTGAACTTATACAAAATGATTTCTTTGTGCGCCTGTGATATAATATCTAAATTTGTATCAATAAAAAAATCAGGGAAGTACAAAGAATGAAAACATTTATCGTCATAGCATTATTTTCGTCTCAGTTATTTTCGCATGTATTGTTTGTAAGTGACCCAAACAATTCAGAATACGGGAGAGTTGAAGCCATAAACGAACCGGATCATCAAACGGAAGAGTACGTGAATAATGAATACTCTGCATCTAACGGATTTACAATGAACGCAAATCTGAAAAGAGAAGATAACCTGCTTCAAAAGACCTCATCAGGAGTACCCAATGGATATTACCTTGGACAGAATTCAACAGACCAGTTTAACTCAGCAACTAACATTTATTTCAGTATTCCCGGGAAACAACACGTAAGGCTTGTTATTCTGAACATGCTTGGGCAGGAAATTTTGCAGCTGATTAATAATGAACTTACTTCAGGTACTTACAAACTGAATTTTGACGCTGCAGGAATATCTTCAGGGTTATACGTATATAAGTTTGAAGCAGGAAGCTTTGCGGAATCAAAGAAAATGATGATAGTAAAATGAGGACAGTTTGTTATTCCAACGGAAACAAATACACCATAAAATCGGAGAAAAAAGCACAATTTTGTCACATTATGGCTCACAACTTCTAATTTCTTAAAACATTCAGCAAAAACTTTCGATAAGAGCAGTATCAAAACTTCAAAATAATTGTTTCCATGTTTTAAAGTAAATAAAAACAAGTTCTTAAAGTGAAATAGAAATATGAGAACATACTCAAAACTAAACAAAGTTTAAACAAAGATAAAATCATTTCTTTGTAAAGAATAACAATCAGGACTATTTTTGTAAGGTTAGTAAAATTTTAAATCAAATTCAAAAAAAACAAGAAAGGAATCAAAACAATGTTCGGATTCGGAAAAAAAATCGAAAAAGACCCCAAGAAAGCACTTGATAACGCAGATAAAGCTATCAATTCAGGGGTATCAGGTTTCTTAACAAAAACATTCATGGGGCAGGATTTTGTTGACCAGACAAATGCTTCATTGAACATGGCAAAAAACTACACCGATACAAGCAATCTCAGCCAGACAGGAATGGGCGGAACAGCTGACGTATTAAGCATTGAAGATACAGGCGCATTAATTAATTTTAACCCCGTTGTTAGAATGAAATTAAGAATTACTCCCCAGTTTGGACCTGCTTTTGAAGCTACCGCTGAAACTGCTGTATCAAAAATTGCCATTCCAAGAGTTGGTGATAAAATTAACATAAAATATAACCCGGCTAATACATCACAGATACTGGTTATATAATTTAAACAAAACAATACAGGAGGAATTCACAAAATGAGGTTCACAAAAATAGCTTTACTTTTATTTGCAGTTATGGCCGTATTTTCAGGCTGCGGCAGGATAAAACAGATCCAGCAGATCACCGATAAGTTCTCAGGCGATAAGCTTTATTTCTGTGAAAAATACGTAACCAAAGAAATTGGTGAAGATACCAAATTCAAACCCGGTAAGATCACTGTTATGGTAAAACTTCAGAATCCAATTGGAGAAAAGGAAGTTGATATCAATGTAACAGATGCGGCAACGGGTAAAGCAGTTGAAACTTTTCCGTTCACAGTACAATCAAGCTGGGATTATATCCATTTCGATGACGTCGAATTCAAAGAAAAGGGAAAATATAAAGTCAGCTGTTTGAAAAAGAACGGCGATGTTATTTGCAGCGGTGAAGTAGAAATAATATAATAATTATTTTAAGTTAAGCAGATTAAATAATTATAAGCAAATGATCCTGATCCAATTCTCAGCCGGAGGCAGCCGGCTGAGAAAAAGGAAAAGGATTTGGGAATTTTAAAAACACTGACCCTACCAATTAACGGGATATATAAATGAAACCTATAAACGGGATAAGCATTAAAAGATATGCGGAGCTGTGTGCAGATATGGATGAGGTAATTAATGATAAACATGCCTGTATTAAAATAGCTGCCTCTAACGGGGTAGCAAAGAACGACTGGGAAGCGGCACACTCAGCCTGGCAGGAAAAAATTACTGACCCATCTGATATGGGCAGGACAGCTTCAAGGTTTGTGGCACACTGGAAAGATGCCATGAACAAAAGGAAATGATAATAGGTAACATAAATAATTGGGACTATACTGCGATATTATACGGCTAAAGGATGAAAGCATTGATAAGTGCCTGGAGTTAAAGGAAAAGCAAACAGAACTTTACTTATTCATACAAAATACAGATCCTGATAATTGGTTTGAGCTTGATAAAGCATGGCACGGTATCCATTCAGTTCTAAGCACAGGTTCAACGGAAGCAGAAACAAAATTCCTTCTTGAAAAAGGGATAATTTTGAGAGACTACAACTGGGAAGAGATATATGGAGTCAGCGTTACTGATATGAGAGCATTCACCAGAGAAGAAACCTTAAAGATAAATAGCGCCATATACGGCATTTCTGATACTGACTTTAAAAAAATGTATGATCAGAAAATGATGAACAGAAAGGATATTTATCCGCATATATGGAAGGAAAGCAGTTCGTTAACTAAATTTTTCGGGATAAGATCTAAGAAAGATCAGTTTGCACAAGATTTTTTAGCAACCAATTTCACAAAACTGAAAAACTTCATACAGGAAACATCTGAAAAGCAAATGGGAATCATAATAAAATATCATCAATAAAAAAATTATATATTTCACATGCAGGAAATTAACGGAGTCACTTTAAAAAGATACGCAGAGCTTATTTGCGCGACAACCGATACAGTCACGGAAGAAGAATTCTGGCAGGCACTCGAAAAAGAAGGCTTTTCAAGGGACGCATGGCAGCCGATAAAAGACGGCTGGAACGCAGAACTTTTTAAACCTGAAAATTACCTGACTTTACAGCAGGAATACAACAATGCGCTTGAAGAAGCTGTTGAAAAGAAAAATAACGGTAACCCGCCCTGCTCACTGGAAACTTTCGCTGACTTGAATGCGCAATTTTATTACCGTAAAGATCCTGCAAATAATAACGAAGTAATGGAATACACAAAAGTGCTTGAAAGCAATAACATAGCACCGCTAAAATGGACCGAATATTCAGCATATTGGGCGCCAAAAACAGCTCGTGATGAATATTCTCAGAAATACTATGATATGCTCAATATTGCCTCGGCCAAATACATGGAAACTTAAGATTTTTATAAAAAGTATATAATCTGCTTGATTATATTATCATAAACTCCCCCCAATAAGCCGTAATTTTTTTACGGCTTTTTTATTATGCCAACTAAACCTATCCGGCGGGAAAGTCATCAAATATATAACAAATAAACAATATTTTGGGTAAATTATGAAATTATCAGCAATTTTAGCTCTCAACTTACTTGCAATAATACTTATGGGAAAAATAGCACTGGCAGATGACGCAAGGCTTCTTTTTGAAAAGACCATTTCTACCTCTTCAGGAAAAGAACTCATTACAAGCCTTGTTGCAGGAGGTATTGAAATATCCACATGGGATAAGAACGAAGTCAACGTAAAAGTTTACGGTAATGATGAAGCTGAAGAGAAGATAATCTTCTCAGCAGAAGAAACTTCAACAGGGGTAAAAGTTGAAGGCAAACAGAAAGATTCAAAAAACTTCAGGAATCTGACCATTCGTGTAGAAATAGTAGTGCCTAAAAATTACGACCTGAAACTCTACAGCTCCGGCGGAAATCTGACAGTAAAAGATATCACAGGCAAAATTGAGACCAATACATCCGGTGGTAATATCAAAATTGATAATACTTCAGGAAACCTGGAAGCATATACAGCAGGCGGAAATGTTGCAATATCTGTATCAATCGGTGATATTAAAGTATCAACTTCAGGCGGGAAGATCTCGGTCGATGACTTCAATGGCAATATTGATGTATCAACAGCCGGCGGAGATATTGTACTTGATGGCAAGAATGGTAAAATTGACGCATCTACTGCAGGCGGAAGTATTAAGCTTGACTATGAAGGCAAGAACATGGGTATTGATATGAGTACACTTGGCGGTAACATAAACGCTTCGCTGCCTGGTGATTTTGACGCAGATGCAGATATTGGCACACTTGCAGGAAAGATCACCTGTGATTTCGCAAAAGTACAGAAAGATAATCACGTTTCATCATACATAAGGGCAAAGTTCAATAATGGCGGTGAAACATTTAAGTGTACAACATCGGCAGGTAATATTACAGTAACTAAAAAGTAGCTTCAAATGTAGCTTCAAAAGCAGCATCGCAGAAATCTTTTCATTCGACCCGGCTTTTTGCACAGCCGGGTTTTTTATACTCAAATTTTTACTGAAACAAATAAGCCTGATTTTTCCTTTAAACTAATATATTGTTACATTGTTTACTTAAACAAATTACCATAATTTGCCTGAATTGAAGAAATTTTTAGTTATAATACTGTTTATTAGCACTTCCGCGGTTTTTGCTCAGCAAAAGCTGCTTATCCCTATGGATGTTAACTCACAAACAGACCACCTGCGCGCCTATGGTATTGCATACAGGCATCTTCTGGGCGGCAAAGAGCTTGACTGGCTTCTGAACTACCGCGGGGGTTCATTTATGTTCGACTATACTTCTGAGCTTACAGCTGAATGTATGGCCAAAGGTGTAAGTTACGAATTGCTTTCAGGTACTCAGGCTGCTCAGGTATACGCTGAAGTGCAGGATGAAAACAACAATATGGATCTTGTGCGGCTTGAGAAGGTCGCTAAGATCGCTGTTTACGTTCCCCCAAACGCTTTGCCATGGGATGATGCCGTACAGCTTGCGCTGGATTATGTTGAAATTCCCTACGATAAAGTATGGGATGAAGAAGTACTGAACGGTAAACTTAAAGAATATGACTGGATACATCTTCACCATGAAGATTTCACAGGGCAGTACGGAAAATTCTTCGCTGCATTTGGTTCATCTGCCTGGTATATGACGCAAAAGCAAACCAACGAAGATATGGCAAAGAAACTTGGATTTGCTAAAGTATCACAGCTTAAACTTGCAGTGGTTAAAAAGTTAAGAGAATATGTTTCGGGCGGGGGATTCTTATTTACAATGTGCTCCGGTACCACTACACCTGATATAGCGCTTGCTTCACAATTCACAGATATATGCGACGTGATGTATGACGGTGACCCGATTGACCCAAATGCGAACAGTAAGCTTGATTACTCCGAATGCATGGTATTTCAGAATTTCCAGATCCAGCTTAATCCGTATGTGTATGAATATTCAGATATTGACATAACTGACGCTGAATTAATGGCGGGACAGTATAACGATTACTTTACATTGTTCGATTTTTCGGCTAAGATCGATCCGGTGCCAACTATGCTTATTCAATGCCACACCGCCGCAATAAAGGGTTACCTTGGGCAGGAATCAGGCTTCAGGGAAGAGTATATCAAACCGAATATGACTATCCTTGCTAAAAATGACGGTACAAACTGGGTCAGGTATGTTCACGGTAATTTCGGCAGGGGTACTTTCACTCTGTATGGCGGGCACGACCCGGAAGATTACCAGCATGCAGTAGGTGATCCCAAGACTGACCTGGCGGAATACAAAAACTCTCCCGGCTACAGGCTGATATTGAATAATGTACTTTTCCCCGCAGCCAAAAAGAAAAAATTGAAGACATAATAGTCTATCTGTGTCACCCTGAACCCTGACTTGTTTCTAAGTTCGTTTCAGGGTCCGTTGTAGCGGATTAGGAAACAGGTTAAGTATAAACAAAAAAAAGCAGAGTACAAACTCTGCTTTTTGATTTATGCTTCACTTTTGATTTTACTTCAGGTCTTTATTCTTCTTGCCCTGTTTATTGTGCTTCTTCCCTTTTTTCTTGTTCATATGTTTCTCTTTCTTCTTTTCTTTCCACTTGTTCCATTTTTCAGTCTGTTCCTTCGAAAATATTCCCTGGAGTTTGCTGTCTGAATCCTGGAATATTGCTTTCATCTGCTCTTTCCGAGATTCCTTGGTGATATCTTTATTGTTCCTTAAAGCATCTACCTGAGTTGCCTGCGAATACATTATATCGTAAACCTGACTAGCCTGGTCATCGGTAAGCGCCAGGTTTTTGGTCATCTTTTCAGTGTGCAGTTTGGCTCTCTCTTCAGGTGTTTTCTTTTGTCTATCCTGATTAACATCCTGCGCCAATATGTTATGACCCGCTATAAACAGTACAGCTAAGCTTAACAAAACACTCAAAATTTTTGTTTTTTTGATCATTTTTTTCCTTTATTGATAAAATTTATAAAATTTACCTCCTAAGTATAAGACAAGTACAAAAGGAAAAAGTTTAATTTCAGCGCGGAATTTTACATTCTGTTACATCTTAAGGGTTAATCGCGGTAACAAATAGAAATATAGGGACAATATTTACAATGGTTTAGGTCAGGAGTTTGAGTGAATGGTGTAACCTTATCAAAGATCTTACTCAGCAGCGCGTTCAGGTTATCTTCAAATAACCTGTTCTTATCTGCTGTAATTGGTTCTTCTTCAAACCAGAATACACCGCCTGAAATTTTCTTCAGAGGGTAAATACCTACAATAAGCTTTGCATTATTGTTTGAATTCAGGTATAACGATGCGTAGAATAACTGCTGAAAATTTTCCTTAAGTTTTATATCGGCAAATATTCTGTTAACATGGTCAACATCAGTTACTTTCGAGCTTTGCTTTGCGGAATCAACCGTTCCGGTTTTATAATCAATTATCCGGGTGATGCCGTCTTT
>CAZQYL010000015.1:10562-18902 GCA_964597425.1 uncultured Ignavibacteriales bacterium
AGAATATCCATAAGCTGGTGGAAAATATTACCGAATGCCGCCGCGGAAAAATATTCTTCAACTTCTTCCTCTTCTTTAAGTCTTGCCGCCTTTTTAAAATAGAACTGCAGCGGGCAATTGATATATGTGCTTAGCGTAGTTGCTGAATACTGCTTCTGATTCTTTAAAAGCTCCAGCACCTCAGGGGATTTTTGTATAGTGATCTCTTTCCTTTTGGGAAGCTCAATATCACCTTCGAGCAAAAGATTTTGCGCGGTAATATTTTTGTTCTTGGCTGCAAGCTCGCTTTCGACCTGCATAATAAACCGGCTCTTTTCACCCGCTGAAATTACGCCGGTTTCTGTGTTATATATTAATGTAACATTTTTGGCTTTTTGAAAAAGCCTGTAGAAGTAATACGCGTAATCAGCTTCGGTATCTTCACTTACGGGGAGTTTAAATGCTTTCCTTAAAGCAAATGGGATAAATGAGCTGCTGCTCATTTCAGCAGGCAGTATGCCTTCGTTGACTGAAAGTATATACACATTATCAAAATCCAGCGACCTTGTTTCAAGCATACCCATGATCTGTATGCCTTCAAGCGGCTCTCCTGAAAATGGTATTTTCATTCGTTTGGCACTTTCCAGCAGGATATTCCAGAAAGTCTCACTTTCAATTTCAGCTGTATATTTATCGATGATATCCTTTATACGGTTAAGCTCGGTCGAAGCTTTATTTAAAAATTCATTTTCATAAATATTGCTGCGTGTGCTTTTGATTATTATTTCTGAAAGTTTTACAATAATTCCGTTTAAGTAATTGTAAGATTCACTTGCTGTTTGCGCCGAACCGAATATTGCATCAGCAATATCAATTTCTTCTTTAAAAAAACTCTTCAGATATTTTGCGGATGCGTAAATAACATTCCTTTTATTGATTGAAGTAACAGCTTCATTTATTACATCAGGGGCTGTTTCCCTGATGTATGGATGCAATAGTACGCCAATAATATCTTTATGGTAGAATTCCTTCGATTTGCCTTCTCCCCTGCTGTTCAGGTTCAGGTCCCGGAGTAATTCAAACAGGCTGTATAGCAATGAATTTTTAAACGAATACCCCATAGTAATATTGATTGCTTCAATATTTCCCGGGATTGAGCGCAATACAGGCATTAACAGGCTGTCATCAGGCAATATGATTGCGGTTTTAAGTGAACCCACCTGCCTGAGCTTTTCAAGCTCACTGCCCAATACTTTAGCCTGTGAGACTTCAAGGGGTGAGCCGATCATTTTGATATTAATTGCGGATTCTGCCAGGGAATTTCCGATCCAGTTTGGTTCACTAATTCCCAGGTTTACAAAATTTTCCCTCAGAAATTTTCCTGATTCCTGTAATTTATCATCAATGTAATATTTATCGGCATCCCAATAAACTTCAGCAATACCCTGCTCAAGCAGACCCTTAATTATGCCTTCTTCACACTTGTTCAGTTGATTGAATCCGGCAAAAATTATCTTTTTATAACCCGTGGTATATGATTTTGTTTTAACTTTTTCACAGAGCTTTCGGTAAGCCATCCCTTCATAGCAGATATTTTTACTTTCCAGCCTTGCGCGGAATATATGATATACCTTACCCAGTATTTCCCACGTTTTAATGAATTCATCCTGCAGCCCGGTGATATCTTTTTCAGAAAAACTGTTCCAGAACCGGTAGAATTCATCAACATCAGCAACATTGAATTCAAAATCTTCTTCAACTTTTTTGTGCTCTTTTAAAATCCTGAAAAGGTAATCGGCTTCGGCAAGGTTTTTATCTATTTCATCAAAGTCACGCAGGATAATTTCACCCCATGGGTAAAATTTATCGAATGTAACTTCTTCAGCATACTTTTTGTAAACTTCATAAAGCTCAAATATCAATGTCAGGTCATCTGCAATCAACTGGTCGGAGTTTTCCCTGATGTATTCACTTATACCGCAGGTAACAGGTGACCATACAGGCGTATTGATCTTTTCTGAGAGGTACTTTTTAAAATACAGACCTGCCCTGCGAGAAGGAAATACTATCTGCAGCGCGGATATATCATTTCCGTGTTTGCCAAGAAGCTCACCCGTTAACTTATCTAAAAACGGCTTCAATTAATATTTGTCCTTACAATTATTGAGTTCAATTCACTGTTTCTATTTTTAACTCATTCAAATAAAACAAATTCATTTCTATTTCTTTAAAACCCATTTCGCCGAGAATTTCACCATACCGCTTTATTTGTTTTATATGCTCATCTTTCTTCCCGCCGGATTTGTAATCAACTATAACCGCTTTATCATTATTGATTATAACTTTGTCGGGTCTGTAAATGCTTCCATCAGTCAGGATAATATCCCTTTCATTCATAACATTTTCTGAATCAAACCAATTCTTTACCTTACCAATTGCCATTATCTTGAGCAGTTCATCAGTTAAATCAACTCTTTGTTCTTCTGTTATTAGACCCAGCAATACAAGCTTCTGCGAAGCTTTTTCAATTTCGCCTGCATTAGAATTACTGATAAACGATAAGGCTTTATGAATAATTATACCGCGATTCTTTAGCTCTTTCAGTTTTCTTTTGTTTTCAGGCACATAATTTTCAAATTCAGGTTTAACTATAATTTTATCAAAAATATTCCCTGATACCATTTGACCTATCCTGTAACTTCCATACAAACTATCTTTATCTGATTTTTTAACCTTATCATTTACAAAACCATTTTCATAAAGGTAATTCTGCGCATCAAAACTCTCTGCCAGTTCGGGTGAATTTGTAATTGTCTCGTAAATGACCTTTCTTGCATTAAAGGATTCCTTTCCCTTTTGGGGTATACCAATAAACAGCTTTTCTTCAGCGCGGGTGAATGCGACATACATAAGGTTCAGATTATCAAGGTATGTTAATGCCGACTCTTCATTATAATCGGAGGCAAAATATGATTCCTGCAAAGCGCTTGATGCTTTTACAAAATACGCCGGCAAAGTATCAAAAGGCTGTTCATTTGATGATACCCATATCATATTCCGGTTGGCGTTTAAACCAAACTCCCAATTAGCAAAAGGTATAAACACCACCGGTGCCTGCAGGCCTTTAGCCTTATGTATTGTCATCACCCGTACGGCATCTTCCTCATCAGGTACTATAATAGTATTATCCTGTTTGTTATCATCCCACCAGTTAATAAAGCCGTAAACATCACTGTTATTTTCACCGGAATACTTCTTCAGTACATCAAGGAACCTGATAAGATAAGTATCGGCGGTATCACCAAGTCCGAAATGTGTTATCAGCTCTTCGGCAAGGTCATACACACCGAGTCCGGATAATTTATTATTAACATCACCGCCTCTTTCATCAAAGAAGCCTTTGGGGATAAATTTATTAAACAGTGAACTGCCGTTCTCATTTTTTAAATGATCGGTAAATATTTCATTAAGTCCGATATTTTCATTCTTAATATATATAAGGTAGTTATACAATATTTCTGCACGTGCGATGACGTTATTTGTATCTACTATATATTTAAAAATGTTTATTAGTAATCTGACCTTAGGTGAGTTGGTAAGCAATAATGAATCACTTGAAACAACCTTAAGCCTTGCATCAATAAGTGAATGTGCCGCTTCAACAGCATCGGAGTTATTCCGAACAAGCACCATAATATCCTTCTGTCTGTAGCCGTTCAGAAGTAATTGTTTGATATTCGATATCATAGCGGCAACTGAAAACTCGCGGGAAGTCACTTCCGTTTCAGGGTCATTCCTGTAAAACTTAACATTAACATATCCTTCATCAGAGCTATCGGCGGGAATCTGCGCGGTATCAGCAAAAGCTTTAGTAATTACCGCAGATTCTTCCTCGGGGGCTTCACTTGTGCAGATCTCAGATGCGGTTTTAAAGAAAATATTATTGAACTCTACTATTCTTTTTTTGCTTCTGAAATTTGTATTAAGAGTTTCCTCCTTTATAGATTCATTAAATCCTGCAAGATCATTTTTCACTTCCTCCAGCAGCAGCTTCATATTGCCGTTGCGCCAGCGGTAAATGGATTGTTTTACATCACCCACAATCAGCGAAGCGTTATTTTCGCTCAGTGAATTTTCTATCAGCGGGAAAAAGTTCCGCCACTGAAATGTTGAAGTATCCTGAAATTCATCAATGAGGAAATTCCTGTAGAAGCTGCCTATTTTTTCATATACAAAAGGACTGCTATCGCCAGAAATGACATTCAGAAGCAGGTTATTGATATCGGATATCAGTAATACATTATTATCATCACGGTATTTCTTCAGTTTATCTGTTAGATCTTTGAATATACCGGTAATGTAAATGGTTTTAATGAGCTGTGATGCAGTATTATATTTAACAAAATTCGTGTCGTAATTTTCAACCGCCGAGACCAGCAGGTCATACAGCCCTGCTTCTGCGGCAGGTTTAACAGCAGGTTTAGAATTCTTCCCGAACCATTTATTAATATCAATCGATGCTTCCCTTGCCCTTTGACCGGGCTCAAATTTACCAGTAATTATATTATTTATAAGGTAGTTCATAAATCCTGTTCTTTTATAAGGGAAGTCATCTATCGCCAGGCTATACTCATCAATGAGGTTACCTGCATCAGTTGAAATGAGTTTCATCCTGCCTTCAAAATCGTTTTTGATGGCAAACAGTGTCCCGATAAATTCCTTAAGTTTGGTTCTTCCTTCAGGGTACCTTGCGCCGCCTTGCCTTATCATGTACCTTTCGGAAAAAATTTCGCGTGCAAGATCTTTTATTTTGAGGTCAATTTTCCAGCCCTTTTCATCATCAATGCTGTAATAAATAAATTCCTCAAGGAAACCTGTTAATTCGCTGTCAATTCCCGCATCATCCAAAAGTTTATCGGTAATTTTATCAAGCACTGCCTGCTGGTCAAGCTCAATGTTATATCCAAGCTGAAGCTTAAGCTCCCTTGCAAACGAGCGTATTACCTTGTGAAAAAAACTATCTATTGTTGAAACTGAAAAGTAAGAGTATTTATGAAGTATGTTCTTAAGTACAAAAGCAGATGAGGATTCAATATTTCCTTTTACGCCTTCACTTACCAGTCTTTCCTTAAGCTCTGCGGCTTCGCCGCGGGAGAGTTTTGTGAGGGCTTCAATTATACGTGATTTCATCTCACCGGCTGACTTATTGGTAAACGTTACCGCAAGCACATTTTTAAATGATTCCGTATCATTCAAAACGAGCTTTAGATATTCCTTTACCAGGGTATAGGTTTTACCCGAACCGGCTGAAGAACGATATATGAGGAAATTATTCATTTAGATTTGTAAAGATATAGAAAATGTACTTTTAGAAACAGGAATAAATACTTTGTTTCTTCCCGAGCGCAGGCATTTGTATAACTTTCAGGTCTGCCTCTAAATCATAAAATCATGTAATCAAAGTTCAGCTGCTTTCTTTAGACCATAGTGTTACCCAATGCCATTTTTTGCAATTCGGGCATTTTTCATACCTTTTTGTGAACCAGTTCATTGCAAGCAGCGGAGGCGGATAAACACTACCGCACTCAGGACAGGTTGAGCTGCCGTTTAGAAACTGGGCAATATTAAAGTTACCAAGAAATGACCTGACAAGTATCAAAATTGCAGTTATGAAGAATAGAATGACCCATATTTGCAAAATTACCTGCCACACATCATTGCCAAAGCCCGGGAAATTTATTCTGCTGAGATATATCGGGAAGTTACCCATAAAATGCATAAACATTGCGGCAAGTAATCCTAATATGAATTTATTCCCGAGTTTTCTTAAAGCAAGAGCTGTCATTCCGGCATGAATAATACAAACCATGAACCTTTCATTCATAAATCCTGAAAAGTAATACCAGGGCATTTCAGCAAACTGAGCGCTTTGAGTTATAAAATTTCCAACCAGCCAAACTTCACCGACCCCGAAACCGAGCCCAAGTGCCATGGCTGCCATTACAAAGTTATCCTTGGTAATTCTTTTTCTGAAGAAGGGAAAAAGCAGGGGGAAAAGTTTTGCGGGTTCTTCTGTTAAAGGCGCATAAAGTATCTTTACAAAACCATAAATATTTTCATGTGAGCCGAGCAGCATTTTAAATAAGCCGTCAACTAAAGGCATTCTAACCAGATAGTATGCAACAAATGCCATAGGAAGCTCCAGCAGAAATAGAAAAAATAAAAAATTCCTGTCTTCCTTTTTTGAGCGCCATTTTATAAACCCGCCTATCAGTAAAACTGCAGCAATGGAGGTTATTAAGGATGATATATATATCTGATGCATTAAGAAATTATCAATGATCAATTCAATAAATGTTTCTCAAGGAATTTTTCCATCGCTTCGTAGAAATCAAATTTATTTTCCTGGTTCTGGAATCCGTGGCCTTCATTATCTTTTACCATGTATGGAACGTCAATTCCCCGTTTTTTTAATGCTTCTACTATCTGATCAGATTCATTGATATTTACCCTTGGGTCCATCTTTCCTTGTGCTATAAAAAGGGGCGTTCTAATTTTATCCACATGAAATACGGGTGATGATTCCTCCATCAACTTTTTATCTTTTTCTGGGTGACCCACCATTTCGTATAATGTTTCCAGGTAGGGCTTCCAGTATGAAGGAATTGAATTCATGAATGTAAACAGGTTGCTCACGCCAACATAATCAACACCTGCAGCGTAAAGCTCCGGAGTATAAACAAGCCCTGCAAGTACGGCGTATCCGCCATAACTTCCGCCATAAATAGCTACCCGTTTAGCGTCAGCAATACCCTGTTCTATAAGCCAGTTGACTCCATCAGTAATATCATCCTGCATGGTCCTGCCCCATTGCTTAAAAGAACATTCCCAGAATTTTCTGCCATAGCCCACTGAACCTCGAAAATTCATCTGCAAGACTGCAAAACCACGGTTCACAAGGAACTGTATTTCCGGATTAAATCCCCAATGGTCTCTTGCCCATGGTCCGCCATGCGGATTTATAACAACAGGCAGATTCTTATGCTCAATACCCAAAGGCAGGCTCAAATATCCATTAATTGTCAATCCATCCCTGCTCTTATACGTAACAGGCTTCATTTCAGCCATATCATTCTCATTTATCCATGGGCTTACATCAGATATCTTTACAAGTTTATCAGCAATTTTATTATATAAAAAATACGCGCCAAGTGAGCGGTCGCTGTATGTACGAACGATAAATTTCTCTTCATTATCGTCCATATCTGCTATGAAGACATCGTATTTTCCAAGTTCTTCTTCAAGCCTTTTGAATATTTTCTTAGTCTCTTCGTCAAGAAAAAACCTTTCCCGTTTCCAGGTATCAAAACTTGCGGCGGTTAAAACTTTGCGCTTTTTGCTGTAACCCAGGTGGCTTACGTCAACTTCAGGATGTTCAAAAATTACTTCTAGCTCCTTAGCGTTCCTGATATCATATTTTATTATCGCGCTTTTATCCCTGCCGATATTACTTGAAGCATATAAATACGCATTATCAAATGTAAAAAACAGCGGCATAATGCTTTCCTTAAAATCGGTTGTAATCATTATTTTCCATTCATCCTGTTCAGTTTCACGGAACAAAAGACTCGCGTTAACGCCATCAGTGGTGAATGCCGCCCTGATTTTACCTTCGTGGTCAGTTACCCACCCGGAAATATTCCCCGGGTTTTCGGCGGTCATCTTCATTTCACCTGTTTCAAAATTTATCCTGTATACGTCAAATATTTCGGGTATACGCTTGTTCATTTCTATAAGTATCTCAGTATCATAATCTTCAAGTTCATCAACCAGGTTTGCGCGCACACCTTCAAACGGTGTTAGATCTTTATTCAAGCCGGTATGTATATTCACAGAGTAGAAATGAAAATTCTCATCACCTGCATTATCCCTTAGATATATTATAGTATTATTATTACCCCAGAAGTAAGCATTGATATCCCTTTCGGTAGCTTCTGTAATTCTTTTTGCATCTTTACTCCCAATTTCCTGTACAAAGATATTTAATCTCTCATTATGAGGAGCAAGATATGAAATATATTTGCCGTTTGGCGAAATTAGATAATTTGTTTTTTCCGGATTTCTGAAAAAGTCTTTTAAGGGTATTGATCTGCCTTTTGAAGCTGAATTAGTTGAAATTTCCATGAGTTTTTAAGATTTTTGGTCTAAATTAGATAATATGCAAAATAATGAATTGGGAAGTTATTAAGAAGTTAAATTTTAATGTATTAAAAAAGCAGTATTTAACTAAAAATTCCGGAGTAATTTTTTTCATGTTTTTGATATTTTTTAAAGGAAAACAGGATTCAGACTATAACTAAA
>CAZQYL010000016.1:0-9495 GCA_964597425.1 uncultured Ignavibacteriales bacterium
CTCTCCGTTTGATGTACTCATTCGTACAAATGATATGCTTGTTTCTAATTCATCCGGAAGCAATAGGATAACAAGGTATGACCTGACCGGTACATTTCTCAGTAATTTCTATACAACTGCAGATGTTAACTTTCCGCAGCAGTTAATCAGGCTTCCCGGCGGGAGAATAGGTGTTTGTGCTTTCAGCACTCCCAATTCCGGATATACAATACTTGATTCAACCGGAACGTATGTGAGGACCATGACTGCTGTCACAGGTTTAAGAGGCAGTTATCTTCTGGGCAACGGGCACTACCTGGTAACCAATGCGGCAGGTGTACATGAAATAGATTCAGTAAGCGGCGCATTGATAAGGACTGTTACTTCAGCATCTAATTTCCAGTATATAAGTCCGTATAATCCCGGCGCGCTTCTTTCAAGCGGCAATAACGGGAATTCAGTACCCTTGAATTACATTCTTGAACAGAACTATCCTAATCCTTTTAATCCTTCAACAGGTATTAAGTACAGCATTCCTGAAGGTAATAACGTAACTCTGAAAGTGTACGATCTTACCGGACGGGTTGTAAGTACTTTGGTTAACGAATTTAAAACAGCAGGCAGTTACGAGGTTTCTTTTGATGCCTCCGGACTTTCAAGCGGTGTATACTATTACAGTATTACTAGTGGTGATTTCAGTAAGACAATGAAAATGGTTTTAGTGAAGTAGACGCTGCAGCTATATGGTTAAAATTATAAAAGGACTCCTTTTGGGAGTCCTTTTTTTATACTGCCGGATTGGGGTTTCCGGACATGTATTGTTCTGTTGAATTTGGAGAACAACAGGTCCATTTAACAAGCCTTGTAATAAGACTCATACTTTAAAATTCGTTATTTGATCAATACTAATTTTTTAACTTCTGTGTATGAACCCGCCGATATGCGGTAAATATAGGTGCCGCTTGATAGTTCGTTACCATTGAATTCAGCAGTGTAAATTCCTGCATCAAGTTCTTCGTTCACAAGAGTTGATACAAGCTGCCCGAGCAAATTGTAAACACTGATGTTCACCATTGTTCTTTCGGGCAGCCGGAAATCAATGATACTTTTGGGGTTGGAAGGATTTGGGTAGCTTTGCCCCAGGGCAAACTCTTTTGGTTTGGTAATTATTACAGGCAAGGTCAGATCAAAATATTCATAATTGCCGTTGTAATCAATTTGCTTTAATCGGTAATTGTATTTGCCGGGCTGAAGTTTTTTATCTTCATAAGTATATTCAACCGGCTGGTTGGTTGTTCCTGAACCTGCAATAAAAGCAATCTTTTGCCAGATTCCACCCTCAGATTTTCTTTCCAGTTCAAACCCTGAATTATTAATTTCCGCTTCGGTCTTCCAGTTTAGGCGAAGGCTGTTTCCGTTTGAAATGGAAATGAATTCGGTCAGTATTACAGGCAGCGAAGAATTATTCAGGTTGAGAATATGGTTAGCAGAATTTGTAATTTCAACATTCAGAGAAGAAACATAAGCGAAAACCTTTGTGTAAAATCCGGATGGACCGTTATACCAGTTCAGATCAGGACGATTGTTTGCAAAACTTACAGTATTTGTGACCCTGAATCTGCCTATTCTTGTGCCTAATCCTGTATTTGAAATAATTGAGCCTGTGCCTGCCCCGCTTGGGGTATGAGCAGCGATCCTGAACCTGTTATTAATATTATCAATGCTCAATTTAGCCTGAAGAACCTGCTGTATGGCATTCAGCTCGCAGGTACCTGTAACGATTGTAAAACTTAAAGTACCGCCGTTCTTTATAACAGGATTGAAATTAATAAAATACTGCGAATTGTTTGCATATTCAAAAACTACAGAACCTGTTCTTTGAATATAAATATCGAATTCATAATTTCTATCATCTACCTGCTGGTCATTTATCATATTCAGTAAATACACCGGATTTTGAGAATATGATAAATGCGAAATACCCGAAAGCATGATGACGACAATTAAAGATACCCTGAAGATCCTTAAAATGGCCGGAAATAGATTCAGTAAACAGTATTCTTTTTTCATTATTTTACTTTATTGATTTGTCCTGGTTTTTGAAGCTTTGAACCGTTAAGTATAATTATATCTTCCGCACCGGGCGGTTTGATTACAGAAACAAACCCTGAAACATTGTTATCTGCAATCGAAAGGTCGCTTCCATCTGCCACCATATCACCCGTTATATCTGTTTGTATATAACCTGTAGCAAACCCTGATACATCATTATCCATCAATGCCAGGTCTGTTCCGTCAATAACACCATCCCGGTTAACATCACCTGAGTAGATACAATAACGAGTGCCTTTAAGTATCATATTATTTCCATACGCCATGTCTTGAGAAAGTGTAAAATCGTATATGTTGATGTTGCCACCTGTTGAAAGAGCTTCGCCCCCTAAACGGCTCCACGTTTCTATACTATTCCTGTGTTTGAGCACTATATAATAGTTACCGCTTTGCGCATTGTTGAACTGAATTGTGACATATCCAAGTGAATCAGGTACAGTGACTACTGAGTCAACAATTGAATGCGGAGCAGAAGAGGATAACCTTAGATATACTACAATTGTATCTCGTATCTGTTTTTGAGTGTTTTGATCATAAAATCCTTCTATCAATGTGCCAAGTTTCAGCTTCATACTTCCGCCGTTTAACGGAATAAGCGAAACATAGGTGAGAGCAAATCCATCAGATGAACCTCCGCGGAATTTAAAATTATCTGTAGTGAAGCCTCCTAAGCCGCTTTGCGGCACAAGTAATGATGAGAATCCGTCATATGCACCGCCATTATACCTTGCCTGGTTCAGCTCAATGCCTCCCAAACCTGTCAAATTCAAGCTAAGGTACGTAAATCCGTCGTATGACCCTCCCTTGAATTTTGAAAGATCACTTTCTTGTCCATTTAATCCTGTGATAATGATTCCGGATAGCGAAAAACCGTCAAATGCTCCTCCTTTAAATTTCGATTCATCCGGATCTGAACCTCCCAATCCGGAAAGCAGCAGAATATTCAGGCTGTACCCGTCATAGGGACCGCCTGAGTATTTAGAATCGTCCGTACCGGTTCCGCCCAGAGTGTTAAAAGTAATTCCATTAAAGGAAAAACCGTCAAAGCTTCCTCCTTTGAATTTGGAATTATCAGTTAATGATCCATTCAGCCCTGTTGAAAGAATTTCTGACTTTGAAAAGCCATCAAAACTACCCCCTGTATATTTTGAGCTGTCAAATTGGGCAAACAGGTCGCAGCATATTAATAACAGCAAGATGGGAATTACTATATTCATACCGGAAAATTTCACTTTATAATCTTACCGGTTAGTTATTTGTTAAAAGGTTTCAAAAGTGTCCCAACAGGAGCAGTTTTGCAGCCGCGAAAGCCCCGGTGTCCTGCTCTTGAACTCTCACTAAACGACGCGCTCTGCCGGTTGGAAATTGTTAGAGCATAGTTGCTGCTTGGTATGGCAAACACATAATTTCCCCCTCTTGAACCGCTGCCAATTGATGTAGTAATTTCACCGCTCACCAAACCGGGCCAGTTAAGTGTATTTGCATTACCAAGTGAGCTTAATGTTCCGTCCCCGTGCGATCCGTTAAATATTCTGCCGGCTACATCCCCAATAGTTACAGTTCTTTCTTCTATACCGCCTGAAATATCCATTATTCCGTAATATGTTGCGCCTGCCAGTATCCTTGTTGATGTGGAAGTTGCAAATATACCGGCACGCAGCATTCCATAATTCCCATCGCCGCCGTTTAAAAACGGGTTGTTGCATACACAATTTGCGTTAAGGTTTGTAATTGTTTCTGTTCCGTTTTCGGAACCGCTGATTGTTGTTGCACAAACAATTGTTGTGTTACCCCAGGCATACTCACCCGCAACAGGCAGCAGCGGACCCCTGGATAATTTTTCAAACTCCAGGTCTGAAATAGGTCTTAAGCCTGCCCAATCCATGTAAGCAGCTCCGTCCATCCAGCTTAAGTAATTGCACTCCCTATCCTGCCGGTCGCAGGAAAAAACAACCGGATTTACCGTACCATTGCCTGTTGGCGGGCATGAAATCCTGTTCCTTGCAACTACAGTGTTCGATACGGTCATAACATAGAATAAAGGAACAGCATCACCGCTGATATCAGAAGCAACCCTCTTTTTTTGCTGCGTTCTGGTTAATGTGTTCAGAAAGTCTGTATACTGTCCCTGTGTAATTGCATATTTCATGCAATAAAAATCAGCATACCCCTTTGGAAAAGCCGCAGGAAGTGATTGAGTTGTAACAAAATTGAAATCATCTGCAGAACCGCCAAAACCAACAGCATTTCTGTTTCCCAGATTTGTAAGTGCTGTACCGCCAAGAGTGAGCGCTCCTTCACCTGTAATTAAAAACGGGTTTATAGTATTACCCATTGAAAATTGCTGATGAACTTCAGCGGTATTACCATCACCGGCATAAAATGCACCATCGGGAACATATACCATTTCAACAGCAAATATCTTTACTTCAACCATATCAGCATCATTTACCCCATTTGAGCCGTAATCCCAGCGAAGCTGAATGTTAGAAAGATTTACGGTACCGTTACCGCTTGAGTTCCTGTAAATGAAACAACCGGTTCCTTCAGGTGCGGGAAAAACAGCGAAGCCGGCCGGTACTGAATGATTTCCCTGTGTTGTGTTTATTGATGCGTGTTTCCATGTGGTATCATAGGTTGCCTTATATTTTACAAAAATCCATGCAGCATCCCAGTTTACATTATCCCGCCAGGAATTATCCCAGCCAAGATTAAATTGTACAAACGTATAATTTCCTGAAGTATTCTGCCCTGTCAGCGTTCCGGAGGAAACCTGAATGTTGTTTGCTTTCAGTACACCATGCAGCCCCATGCAAACTAATAATAATATGAACCCTTTTTTTAGAATCATTTTTGTTCTCCTGAATTTATTTCTACATTGCTTTAAAAACAAAGAAACCGACAACTAAAATTATAAATAACGCAACTGCGCCGAATACCAGGAAGAATATTGCTGAAAATAAAAGTCTTCCTTTAAAGCGGGTCATAATGTTCTCAAAAAAACTGCCGCCGGTTGTATTTAGCGGGTCCTGTATGCCGTCACTAACGGCTTCTTTTACTGATCTTGTTAAATCGTCTAACATTTTGTGTTCTCCTTTTTTACCTCACCCCCAACCCCTCTCCTTTAAGGAGAGGGGGGAGATGAATTATTATTTTTTTACAAGTTTTTAAAAAACATGTTTCATAAATAACTTCGTTATTTGATCAAAATCATTTTCTTTATATCTGTGAAATCTTTTATTTCAAGCCTGTAGAAGTATATACCGTCCCGCAAGGCGGGATTTCGGAAAGAGTTACACTCTTTCCTCAACTTGCTATTTAATTAGTACCATGCGTTTGGTTTCTGAATAATCTGCAGAAATTAGCTTGTAAAAATAAACGCCGCTTGAAAGATCTGAAGCGTTAAAGTTGATTTCATGCTGCCCGACATTCAAATTTCCCTTTATGATTTCAGAAACAACTCTGCCTGTGACATCATATATTTTAAGCGTAACATAACCGCTTACAGGCAGAGCAAATCTGATAATCGTTGCGGGGTTGAATGGATTTGGGAAGTTCTGTTCAAGTGAATATTCTTTGGGCACAGAATTATTACTCGGATCAAGAAATGTTACGCCGCCGTTGGTAGTTTTGAGTATGACACCGTTATCGCCGGCTATAAAACCCGTGTTATCATTGTTAAGTACATCAATTTCGTTTAATCCCGAAGATGTTCCGGAAATTTGAGGAAACCAGTTAGTTCCTGAATTAGAAGTTTTGAAAACTGATCCGTTGGAGCAAACCAGGTATCCTGATGTAAGACTGTTCATAGTGCAGGCAAGCACCGTAAAGCTTCCCGTGGGGCTTAAATTCTGCCAAGTTACACCGCCATCAGTTGTTTTCCTGAACATACCCAGATTACCGGATACTATGCCTGTGTTTGCATCAGCAAAAGAGATATCATAACAGGCAGGTTTGGTCTGGAGTACGGGTACCCATCCGGAATCCCAGTTAGAGCATTTGAAAATAATTGAACTGTCAGAAGCCGGCTTGACGGTCAATGCAAATATCCTGTTTGCGTTCACGTAACATAAAGCCTGCCCCAGAAAAGCCGGGTATGAACCCATGTTAAAAATTGAGAAGCTTCCGCCTCCATTGGTAGTTCTGTATAACTTCGCCGGGAAATCGGCATTGATCCCATAGCCGGTTGATTCTGTTACAAAATGAAGATCACAAAAGCTGCCGGTTGTAAGTGTTTGCCAGCTTGCGCCGCCGGTGTTAGTTTTATAAAGCCCTGTACCCGCTGCAATAAAACCCGTAGTTTCATTGATAAACTGGATCTTGTACACTAATTGCGAAGCCGGAGTATTAAGCTCAACCCAGCTGATACCGCCATTAGTTGATTTGATAATTATTCCGTGTGAGCCCTTGCCTGCATAAACTACATTTGTGTTTACAACATTTATGCAATAGAATGCGGTATCATTACCTGGAGGCGAAACACTGGTCCATTGAGACAGGATATTGATATTTGGCTGGCAAAAGAAGATCAGGATCAAAATTGCAAATTTTTTCATATTGAGAGTCCTTTTAAGTTGGAAATTAAGAACGGCGGCAATATGCCGCCGGTTCTTTAATAACGTTACTTATTTTACCAGAATCATTTTCTTAATATCAGTGAAACCCTTTGCTGTTGAGCCCTCTGTGCTTACATCAAGTCTGTAGAAGTATACACCGCTTGCCAGATCAGAAGCATTGAAGAGGTACTCATGTGAACCTGCTTCGAGTTTTCCGTTCACAACCTGTGAAACAAGTTTTCCTGTTACATCAAATACTTTGAGAGTAACATTACCGCCTAAAGGCAGGGCGAATTTTATTGTAGTTGTGGGGTTAAACGGATTTGGATAATTCTGCGAAAGTGAAAATCCGTTTGGTATCTGGCTGTTAATGATGCCTGTAGTAGATGTCATATTTCTTGAACAGTAACCATTATACCCATTCATCAGAGACCAAATTCCGATCCCGTTATCTCCGCCTCCTAATACATATCCTGCACGCGGCTCAGCCCAGATAGTATCAGGTACTGATGAAGTCATTTGTATCTTAGCTGACCAGCTTGAACCCGTATATGTTCTGTAGAATCCTGCCGGTGCTGTGGGGTTATCCTGTGCGTAACAAACTTTATACTGGCCTGCTGTATTCCTAACTGCAATAAGGTCACATGTTCTTGCTCTATCGCCGGTGTAATCAAGTGTATCTCTTGTCCAGTCGCCAGCGGTGCTGCCGCCGTTTGTGGTCCTTAATCCAAAGATATCCCAGTCGCTTGATGAGTTGAACTGTCTTACGTAAGTTATCATTCCTGTGCGGATATTTGCACCGCCATTAAATGCAATTCTGAGATCTTTATTTATGTTTGGTTCAGTAGCAACAATACTGCTGCCAAAAGTGCTGTAACCATTGAGGTATGCGATATAGATGTTGTTAAATCCGCTTCCGTAGCAATTGTAAACAGTCATAACTCTTCCGCCGCCTGTACCGCCATCATCTTTGTAGTAAGCTATATCACCATTCAGGTAAGTAGATCCATTTGTGCTGTTTGCAGTTGCCCAATAGAAACCTGTTGAACCGCTGGGCTGAATGTAGTTGAGTCCCGGTGTTGCATCAAAAGGGGTGCTTGAATACATGTACTTTTGTTTTGTAAAATGATTTGCGCCTGCAAGTGAATCCATTGAGCATACCATCATTACATAAGCATTTGAAGTATAATTTGTATTATCGCTGGTGATCCTTGGATTGTAATAATTCATTCCTGCTCCGTTTCCCGGATAATTGAGAATTGTCCAGTAATACCCTGAGCCATCTGCTTTCTGACGCATGAAATATACTTTTTTCCTGTTATCGGAATTATCTGTTAGCCCGATAACCGCAAACACCCATGTGTTTGTACCATCGTATACTACCTCAATATCCATTTCATCTTTGTTGAAGGAGTAACCTGTCATACTTGTCCACATCAAAGTGAACCATGAAGCGCCATTGTTGGTTGAATACATTAATTTCAGAGTATCTGAACCTGATTGTGAATCCTGCGAGAGCAGATAAAAAAGTCTGCCGGCAACATTAGAGCCTGTTGGCGCAACCCCGAAGGCATGTGAATAAATGCTCCACGAGTGTATTGTCGCCTGGTTGTAGTCGCCTTCATTACCGTTTACGGGGATACCTGAATGATAATCTGAATTTAAACACGGCTGGTGAACTTCAACGGTTCCCTGCAAAGTATTTATCTGAGCCTGTAACTGCCGTGCCGCCATTACATTCCCTGAAAGCCTTGCTGTTTCAAGCTGAGCTTCAAGTGAAACAAGCTGGGCGCTCTTTTGTTTTTCCTCAGGCTTAATGGTTGTTAACAATGGTTCGTTAACACTGCCGTTTGAGTTAGAATACATAATTTCCAGGGGCGGGGGAGCCTGTTTACCCTGCGAAAAGATGTTTTGCGAAAATATTCCTGTAATTAATACCAGGAATAGTGCTGCATAAATACAAATTGTTCTGTTTTTCATTCTTTTTTTTTATGTTAGTTAATTATTTATTTTACTTTTTTGGTAACTTCAATACTCCACGGACCCGTACTTTCGGAATAAACTGCGGCTACGCGGAAAGTATATTCATATCCCGGCTTCAATCCTGTAACGCAGTACAATGGGTCTTTAATTATATCAAGCTGCAGCCATTTTGCTGAATTGATCTTTGACATTTCAACAATGTACTTGCTGGCATTGTTTACAGAATCCCATTGCAGGAAAATTTCACCCGGCAGACTTCCTAATGTAGCATAAAGCGGACCGGGCGAAACTTCATTCTTGTTTTTGCTTTTATCAGCATGAACCGGTGTTTGAATTTCTTTAAAACTGTTTTTCATTTTAACTGTATTTGAGAATAATTATTTTCGTTACAAAGATACCCCTGAACTAACCCGTTGTTCAAAGAAACTTATTTTGTATTTTTAGCTTTAATAAAATGAGATTATTTTGTATTAGTGCTTAAACGGCGTTTTTTTAAAGCATATTTTCAGAAGGTTTTTTTTGATTGTTACATAAAACGGCCTTTGGAATATTATGACACAATGTTTCTATTATTGATGAAGCAAGGGTTATTGGATATGAAAAATGCTTAAAAAATCGTTATTTTTGCATAAATTCAGTGGATTTAAATTGCGGAAAGTTTTTAAATAATGAAAAAAACCTATCTCATAGAATTACTTTCGAAGTTTTCGGCAAAACAAATGAGAGAACTCAGCGATTTTGTCAAGTCACCTTTTTTCAATAAGAATGAAAGTGTGGAGAAGCTTTTTGAATTCCTGAGGGTAAATCACCCTGAATTCAAAGCGGAGAAAATTGAAAAAGAACTTGTTTACAGGAAGCTTTTTTC
>CAZQYL010000016.1:9595-18720 GCA_964597425.1 uncultured Ignavibacteriales bacterium
TATAAGGCTACAACAGTTAAAGATAAGCCGGATGAATCTCTTCTTGCAGAGTCAAACAACCTTACAGAGTTCTTCCTCATACAAATTCTGCAAAGATACAGGTACCTGCTGAATAAAGGGCAGACTGTAAATTCATATTACGAGCTTGATTTTCTGCCGCATATAATGAGGTTCCTAGAAAACGAAGGTAAACATTACCTGAAAAACATAGTAATTTCCCTGTTGTACAGGCAGGTTACGCTTCAGCTTGATCCTTCAGATGAAAAGCTGTTCCATGAGATTAAAAACGCACTGTGCAATGACGCAACTATGATTGATGATGAAGACAGACGCGACGGAGCGATAGTTTTGGTGAACCTGTGCATTGAAAAAGGATATGAAGGTAAGGAAGAATTTTACAAGACGGTTCTTGAAATAGATGAATATCTTGTTGGAAGGAATTTATACAACAGGGTTAAAGGCGGGTATTTTGATTCTGAAATGTTCATGAACATTGTTACTATTGCACTGAGGGTTGGCAGGATTGAATGGGCAAAAGATTTTATTGAAAGCAACTGCAAAAAACTTGCACCTGATATTATGGAAAATATCAGGAATTTTACTTATGCAAGATTGTATTTTAAAACCCGTGAACTTGACAAAGCATTAAACTGTATTTCAAAGGTGACCTATACTGACCTGCATATGAAAGTAAACGCAAGGATAACTTCGATAACAATACACTATGAGCTGGGTAATATCGAAGAAGTACTGATGCAGATAGAGAATTTCAGGAAATATATACAAAACGATAAACTTTTGAGCGCGGGTCACAGGAAGATATGTTCGAATTTCATTAAGTATACGGGCTCAATATGTAAGGCACGCTATTCACCCCGCGTGAACCTGGCGGAGCTGAAAAAAAGCATTGAAGATTGTGAAATGGTGAATAACAGGAAGTGGCTGGTTGATAAAGTAACCGAGCTGATGCAAAGGAAACAGTTTTAGGCTGTAAGTGATAAGTGAGGCTACTTAAAAAACCAGTAATTATTTGTGCTGTCAGCATCGGGGATATACTGGCTGCCCAGCTCAATAGATGAGGGCTTGCTTTCAGTTTCCATTTCTATCCAAACAGATTCATCCTCTTCGTTTTTCCAGACAGATGCTGTTCGGTAAGCGCGCTTAACGCTGCCATCTTTGAATTTTACAGTCAGAGCAACAGGTATTGGCAGGTCTCCTTCTTTCGTTAAAGCTATTTTCAGCACGTCATCTCTGGATATAACCGAATCAATGGCAAGATCAGGGAATCCCTGCCTGAAGAACCACGGTTCATAGAACCAGCCCAGGTCATCATCCGTAGCATCATCAAAAGTAAAAAAGAAATCATACGGGGTTGGGTGCCTGCCGTTCCATCTTTTCATAAATTCCTGCAGCGCTTTTTTAAAAGCAGCGTCTCCCATAAAATCACGCATCATGTTAAACGCATTAGCGGGGCGGAAATAAGCATGGTTGCCGTACATTTCTCCGCGAATCATATAACTTGGATACATCATTGGCATTTCATCAAACTGGCCGGCGTAGTCAAGATAGCGTCTTACGTTTCTTGCCCTGAAATCAATTGTTTTGTCAAGTTCATACTGTATATATTCAGAAAGCATCTGGGTCCACCCTTCATCCATCCAGGCATATTTGCGTTCATTAATTCCCATATAAAACGGGAAGTAGGTGTGCATAACTTCATGTACTACCGTGTGAACAGTCCATATCCGCTGTTCACCGGTATTCATATTTACCATCATTGGTGACTCCATCCCGCCCCTGCCATCAAACACTGTAATTTTAGGATACGGGAACATGATCCCCGGGAGATCTTTTGAAGCCAGTTCAACTGTTCTTGCTGCAATATCGCAAACTTCGTAATATGCCAGTGAGGCGGGTTTGTATGCTGAACTTACAAAAACCTTTTTTCCGCCTGTATCTGCAAGTCTTCCATCCCAAAGATAGTTTGCCGCTGTGCCGAAAGTAAAATCAGGGATGCCTTTGGCAATAAAGTGCCAGGAGTTGGTATCCATAGTGTTGTTGAAAACGGGAGCACCGGAAGAGTGATCCTGAGCTGAAATTATATTTATGGTCTTAAATGAATTGTTCGCTTCTGCGTATTTTGAAAGTATTCGCGGTGCAAACAGTTCTTCGGGATTCTGCAGCTCGCCGGCTGCCCAAACGCAATAATTATTTGGTACGCTTATTTTTATGTCATAGTTATTGAAATCGTTATAAAACTCAGCGTTGCCAGTGTATTCGGTCATATCCCATCCGTCAATATCATCATATACCGCTATTTGCGGATACCAGTAAGCAATAAAAAATACGGTAGAGTCATACTGACCCATTCTGATCCCGTTCTCGCGTGGAATTTTAAATTCCCAGCTTACATTTATGGTGATCTGTTTTCCGGGATTAATTGTAATGTTCTTAATAACCAGGTTAGTACCGGTATTTTCGAGTGAAGTATCTGTTTTGAGGTCAATGATCTTTTTACCCACAGAAATTGATTGAAGCACCATTCCCGTTTGGTCATCATCTGTCTTTAAGGGAAAATCGCGCATTGCATCGCGCTTGAATATATTGGGATAAAGCCTGAGTACAAGTTTATCCAGAGTATCGGGGCTTGAGTTGTGATAAATAATGTTTGCTGAGCCTGTTAGGATTCCGTTTACGGTGTTAATTCTTGCGGTAATTTTATAATCAGAGTGATTTTGCCAGTAATCTGCCCCGGGTTTCCCGTCAAGTGAGCGGGTACCATCTTCATATGCAGCCTGGTATTCCAAAGGAACATATATCGATTGGGAGTAAATCCCTGCATTAAGTATAAAAAGAAGAAATAGTATGGATTTTTTGCTGAACATTATCATAAGATATTTAATAACAAAATCATAAAAAAGGTTCTTTTTTAGTGAAAAAAATCCCCGGTTCTCTTCCTAATCAATAAAAAACCCGCCTAAAAACCAGGCGGGCTGTGTTTCCTCCTTTAATGCTTCATTACATCACAATACAGGAAGGATGCAATGAATAACTGTATTAGAAAAAGCAGCCTGCTCTAACAAAGCAGGCTTTAAGGATTTATTTTCCCTTCCATTTTTTCTGCTGTTCTGATGTTAACAGGGGCTTTATTTCTTCATTGGCTTTCTTCCTGTATTCTTTGTAACCACCCCTTACCTTACCTTTGGCGTCTTTTTCCTGTTTGTAAAGCTCAGCATACTTCAGGTAGATTTCGTATACCTGGTTATATTGAGTGCTGGTTAATCCAACTTTGTTGCTGAGCCACGTTGCCCATTCAGATGCTTTTTCTTCGGGGCTGCCGAAATCATCACCTGCATAAGAGGTTGCGGAAAAGGCTGCGCTGATAAATAATACTGCAATTAGAAGTTTGAAATAGTTTTTTAACATTTTTTTCCTTTCGTTTTTTATAATTTTTTTTATTTGATATTATTTAATTAAGATCATCTTTTTAACCTGCGTAAATTCCCCGGCTTTTAGCCTGTAAAAGTAAACGCCTGATGATAATCCCCCGGCATTAAAGTTTATACTATAGCTTCCTGAAGAAAGGTTATCTTTAACTAATGTTTTCACAATTTTTCCAGTTATATCGTAAACATATAACTCCACGAACTCATTTTCAGGAAGTGAAATATTGATTTGTGTAGTTGGGTTAAACGGGTTAGGATAATTCTGGTTTAACTCAAACTTACCGGGTGTTTGGTTTCCTGTTTGGAGAATTCCGACAAGTAAAGAGTTTACAGCAATGTAGCCGTTATCACCGGTAATGTAAACCTGATTAGTTCCCGGAAATATCACTGAAATCAGGTGTGTCTGAGATGGCTCAATGCTGAGACCCCAGGTTGTGCCGCCGTTACCGGTTGCTAGCCTGACTCCTTCTTCACCTACAGCGCATCCGTTCGAAGCATTTCCAAATTCAATATCAGTAAGAACTTTTGTTGTTCCGGTATTTTGCAATGACCAGTTTGTGCCTCCGTTGGTTGTTGCAATGACTGTTCCGTTTACACCGCAAGCCCAACCGCTGTTTGCGTTTAGGAAAAAAACAGCGTTTAACTGGTTAGGTGTTCCCGATGCCTGCAATGACCAGTTTGCACCACCATTGGTGGTTTTATACACTTTACCGCTTTCTCCAGCCATCCAGCCATTGAGCTGAGTTGTGAAATAAATATCATTCATAACTTCGGTGGTTGTGTATGCCTGAAACCAGTTTGCGCCAGCATTGGAAGTTTTATATATTTTGTAGTTCAACGTGTTTGTTCTCAGCAGAATAAATCCATCGTTTGCATTAACAAACTGGAGTTTATATGTAGAACCGCTCTCCGGTAAAGTGGTTATATTCCAAACAGCCCCGCCGTTGGTAGTTTTACTTACTGTTACAGTAGAAGCTCCCAAATGATCGGAGCCTGAAACTCCTGTTGCAAAGCCTGTTGAACCGTTAATGAAATATACACCATCAGCATTTAAAAGGTTTATTAACGCAGAATTCACCCAGTTTTGCCCGCCATTGGAAGTGTAAAGCAAGCGATCATCATTATTTGCAGCCCAGCCTGTCAGCGGATTGATAAAGTTTATATCGTTTACCGGACCCTGAGTGCCCTGGTTGATAATTTGCCAGTTACTTCCATTGTTCGTAGAGGATATTACAGTTCCTGATAGACCCGTTCCTGTTAAATTAGAAGAACCGTTAAATGCAATTTTTGTTATTGCTGCCGGGGCTGTATATAATAAAGACCAGTTTGCGCCTGCATTAGTGGTTCCATATATATTATTGTTGTTGGCAGAAAAACAACCTGTTGTTGCATTTAAAAAACATATGGAATATATATCGTTGGTATTGCCGGTAGTTTGCTCAACCCAGTTTAATCCCGAATTAGTTGTTTTGAAAATTGTCCCGTAGTTGTTGCCCAAATATCCGGTATTATCAGAAACAAAAAATAATTTTAAAATAGAATACGGAATAGTCGCAGCTACAGACCAGCTAACCCCGCCATTTGTTGACTTAATAAAATTATTATTCTGTGAAGCGTAAGCCAGCGATGTACTTCTCATTGAGAGATTTATTATAGAGCCGGAATTAAAAGTGTTAACGCTCCAGTTAGCGCCGCCGTTTGAAGTTGTTAATATTTTACCGGAACTGCCGGAGGCAACGCCATTTGTGTTGTTAAAGAAATATACGGAATGCAGGCTGCTGCTGATACCCGAAACCTGTGCGAACCAATTTGTTCCTCCATTTGTAGTAACAAATATTTCACCTGTGCTCCCGACAACCCATCCATGAAGAAGATCAGTGAAATAGATATCGTTGAGAGAATTTGAAGTATTGCAGTATTGATTTACCCATGATATGCCTCCATCGGTTGTTTTGCGTACGGCGCGTGAGCCGCATACCCAACCTGTATTGGTTGCGGGAATGAAACAGGAATTCACGTAACCAGGGTAATAATTCTGTACCTGCCATTGACTATTTGATACAGCTGCAGTCAGAAAGCAAAAGAATAGTAATAATAGATTTTTTTTCATTGTCCTCAAGAAAATTTATGAAATTATCAGCAAAGTTAGTATTCTGTGCTCAGGCAACCAAAGAAAAATATTGATTTTTGTGAGCCGGAAGCAGAGTTGAATTCTGAATAAATTGCAATTTATCATTATTTTAGGCATTTTTACGTGAGCTAATATGATAAATACTTCAGTAATTTCAATTTTAAGAACATTTTCCAAACAGGAAACTAAAGAATTTGATAAATTCATAATTTCGCCGTTTTTTAATAATCAGCCAAGCCTGACCAGGTTTTATGAAGAGCTAAAGAAACATTACCCTGATTATCCTGAGAGATCAATCGACCGCAAATCAGTTTACGAAAATCTTTATCAGGGAAAGCCATACAGTGATGAAGTAATAAGAAGGCTGACATCTGATCTTAAAAAGCTGCTGGACTCATTTATCTATAACAAAGTACTGGAATCTAATCCAATAGAGGCGAGGTTCTTGAAATCATTTGAATACAGCAGAAGGGGATTATTTAAAGAAGCAGAAAAAGAGCTTGACCAGATAATAAAGAGAGTTGGCACAGACGGACCGATGAGCAACGAGTATGTTCAAAACCGTCTTGATTATGAAGACAGGCTGGTTCAGATAAAACTCAGTACAAACAGACAATCAGAGATTTCTCCGAATTTTATCAATGAAGTTGAGTATCTTATTTACCATTTCATTTTGCGTCTTTCGTATTATCTGCATAACGTACGGGTTAATAAAGTGATCTTCAATATATCTGAGAGCAAGTTTATTGATGATTTTATTACTTCAGTAGACCTTTCAAAGATCGATAAACTGATTGCACTTGATAAAATGTCTGATAACACAAAAAAGGCAATGAGGGTTTACGTTCTGTTCATTCTTAACAATTATTACGAAAAAGATGAAACATATTTTGAAGAACTGAAAAACACATTGCCCGCAGCAATCGGTTATTTTCAGGAGCATGAAAAATACAATATTTACCAGATGACAGAAGCTATTTGCTGGCAGAAAATGGTTGTAATTGACAGGGAGCGGTACAGAAGAGAACTGTTTGAAATTAATAAAATGCGGCTTGAAGCAGGCGTTTACCTGCCTGATGGCAGAACAATGAGATTCATGCTTTTCAGGCAGATACTTATGACCGCCTTGCAGCTGAATGAAAGTGTTTGGGCAGAGAAGTTTGTAGAAGAATATTATGGTTACCTGCCTGATATTATCAGGAATAACCTGAAGCAGTTTGCTGATGCTCACCTGTTGTTTGAAAAAAGAAGGTTTGATGAATCACTTGCAATACTTAACCGGATAGATTTTGATGTTTTTACGCTGAAGTTTGATATAAGGAACCTTATAATGAGAATATATATTGAGCTGAATTATATTGAAGAAGCAATATCGTTGATTGATTCATACAAGCATTTTTTAGCAAAAAATAAAGGAGTATCAGAGTATTACAGGAAAATCACTGAAAGCTTCCTGAAGTATTGTAAACTGATAATTGATATTAAAACCGGTAAAACAAAATTCAGACCCGATGAAATATTAAATGATATTAATAAGGATAACGATGTGAATTTCCGCAATTGGATCATGGAAAAACTGGAAGCTTTAATGAAATGAAAGATCCCCGCCCTGTAAAAGCAGCAGGGATTTTTCCTGAGGGGAGTATTATTTTTTCCTCTTAAAACCTGCAAGCAGTGTCATGCCTAAAGCGAATACTAACGGCATTTCAATCCCGAATAATCCGCATTTTTTACCTTCATCCTTCACGGTCGCTTTCATTTCAACATCTGTTTTTAGGTCAGCAAGGGTTTTTTCCCAAACAACCGATTTTCCGTCTTTTCTTCCGTTTGTATTTAATACTTCTCCCGGAAATTCAAATGTATAAGTTAGTTTATAGTCGCTTGAACCCATAGTTTTTGCGTTCGAGGTATCCTGAAGCAGCGTAAACATGAACTCTTTGCCTTCTTTTCCTTCTTTCCACGAAGCTTTGGTTTTTTCAAACCCTTTGGCTGATGTAAGATTATTAAGGTCTTTGAACTTAATATCCATGTAAACATGTTTTGTTGAATCATCAAGTTTCTCTTCCATTTTGAAGCTGGTTACCTCACTGTTTGAAGATGTGTAATTCTGTTTTGCTTTATCTTCCTTGAAGCTGAATGAACCAAGCTCTGTTGATGATTTAAGATTGTTCATCTTAGCCCAGTACTCAAGTTTGATCGTTCCCGAACCATCACTGTTGAGCGTGGTTTTCTGGTTTACATTTACGCATGCTGTGAAATAGAACGCCAGCCCGAATGCAAGTGTGAAGACAAAAAGTGATCTGAAGAAGTTTTTCTGTGTGATTTTCAATTTTCCCTCCGGAATTTTAATAGTTTATTGAACGATACGAAATTATACCGAAATTGAAAAATTTACAAAGAAAAATATACCTGGTTGTGACCCCGAAGCAGCTTTTAAAACACCGGAAAACGCTGTTTTGATATGATAATTAAGGGTTTTTGTGAGCTACAAATGATGTTTGCTGACAATATTTATTGTCGTTTATTTCTTTCTCCGTTGGCCCAGAATAGAAATACTAATAAGCCGATCAGCAGCGCGCCGCCTATGATCTCTTTTACGGGAACACCATCGGATCTGACATATGATACCCTGGCGCTCAGCACCTCGCTCAGATCATATGCGCCGGATTTGGGAAGACCCAGGGAAGTATCGATATTACTGTTAAGTTCATAATTTACTTTGGCCCCCTTTTTTCCTGCGGTCTGAATGCTTAAGTAATAGTAATTACTTGTAAGAATATTGCCGTTTTTCAGTTTGATGCTGTGAATTTCTATTATATCTTCTTTATCACTTGCAAGGTCGTCAGCATCTACGGTTTGAACTCTGCCTGAGGAACAGCCGTAGAAAAAAACAAAACAAAATATCAATAATGGAATTACATAAGCAGGTAATACAGAATTTATTTTGTTTATCATGCTGCTTAGTTTTTTGTTCTACAATCTACCTGGTATAAAAGCCAAACCCTACACCTAAAGAAATATCAAAGGCTCCCGGATGATCATCCCGCATGAATATTTTTCGGAATTTTATATTCGGGTGAATGGAAATATTATCACTGAAGCCCGTTGAAGCCCACAAGCCTATTGCCACCTGTGCAAATAGACCTTTGCGAGTGAAGTCTGTGTAATACCCGCCCCCGGGTGATATCATAAACAGTGAGGGCTGAGAGAAATTTCCGTTCATGGGGATATCAAAATTATATGATATATGCAGAGCGCTGGTTCGCTCACTGCGGAAAATGTATGTGTAATCAATTTCTGCCCTTCCAAAAGGGAATTTCCCGATAGAAAGCTCTTTTGAGAGCCCGAAATATGCTTTTTTATCTTCAAGTATAAGGGTTGGACTTATAACCAATATTGAACCCCAAATAAATGAGTTCGTGAAATCACCTTTTGATGAATGCTTCAATTTTGAAGCCTCAATTTCATGAAAACCGTTACTGTTTTGGGAATATGAAGATTGAAATATTGCGAAAAGAGAAATTATGACAATTAATAGTACTTTCATT
>CAZQYL010000017.1:0-2411 GCA_964597425.1 uncultured Ignavibacteriales bacterium
TGAAACTAAAAAAATGATGTTAGTAAAATAACGAAGTTGTTTTACAACCTTGTTTCTAAGGCTGGTTAAATAGAAGAATCAAAGTTTTATTTACCCCGCAATAAGCGGGAATTTGTGATATTTTTTACAGAGCGGGGCAGCAAGCCCCGCTTTTTTTTCAACTTTTATATATGGAGGTAGTTATGTTTAAAAGAATGTTTTTACTTTTTGCAGCGCTTACATTTGTATCTATTTCCCAGCAAATAAACTCAGAACCCAAAAGGATGGTACTCGAGTTTTGCACAGGCACTTGGTGCGGATACTGCCCGTGCGGACACCAGGCGGCAGATCAGATCCTGACCCAGTACCCTAATACAGTTGTTATCGCCTATCACGGTGCCAGCACTGACCCGTGGCAGAATTTCACCGGAAATGCAATCAGGTCAATGCTTGGATTTTCTGCTTACCCGACAGGTGTATTTGACAGAACTAATCACCCCGGTAATAACGGTGCGCCGTATCCGTATGTAACATCAAATATGTGGGTTTCATATGCACAGAACCGTTACAACAGTACGCCAAACAGCCGCGTAAACGTAGTTGTAACTGCTACAAATTACAATACTACCACACGTGAATATACTGCTACAGTGCAATCAACCGCAGGTGAAAATTTAACCGGGCAATACAAGATAGTATATGTACTGACAGAGGATAACGTTGTTTACCCGCAGAATTTCTATGCTTCATGCGGTACACCGGTAGGATACCATAATGATTATGTTCATATGGATATAGCCAGAATAGTTATCAACGGCGCAACGGGTGAAAACCTGAATACCGGAACCTGGAATCAAAACCAGGTAATTACAAAGAGTATTTCAACTATTCTCGATGCTTCTTGGGTGCCCGCAAACTGCAACGTTAATATCATAGTTTACAAAGATTCAACGGATCTTTTCTTTGCTACAGTTGAGCAGGGAACAAAACAGGGTGTAACAAGCCTTGTTGGAATTGAAGCTAATAATAATGAAATTCCCGGGAAATATTCGCTTTCACAGAACTATCCAAATCCGTTCAATCCCACAACCAATATACAGTTTGCAATACCAAAAGACGGATTTGTGACTTTGAGGGTATTTAATTCATCGGGGCAATTGGTTGATACGTATACCGATGGTTTTATGAGCGCAGGCAGTTACAATGTAGATGTTGACGGCACACAGCTTTCAAGCGGAATCTACTTCTATACTTTGACAGCCGGTGATTTCAGGGAAACAAAGAAAATGATATTAATTAAGTAACGCATTCATGGATTTTTGTGTACTTTCAAAGGGGCATATATAGCCCCTTTTTTATGTTAGTAAATTACACATGGAGTGGTTATTTTTGTTGAAATTAACATATCAAAATATGAAAAAGATAATACCAATTCTCGCTGTATTGGCCGTTATGATATCAGCAAGTTCAACTTATTCGCAGTTTGTTCGCAAAGTGCTTTTTGAAGAAGCAACCAATGCTTCATGCGCTCCCTGTGCTGCTAACAATCCGTATTTGAAAGCTTACCTTGATGAAAAAGGTGATTCCATTATCGCTATCAAATACCATGCAAGTTTTCCGGGCATCGACCCGATGTACTCACACAATCCAACACAAAACGCTGAGCGTTACAGTGCATATTACGGCATGAATGCAATGCCCTGGCTGAACTCAGATGGTATCATAAATGATATATGGCCGTTTACCGTGGCTAATTTAAACAACGGATTCTACGGCAGGCTTGCGATTCCCGCACCGCTTGCTATAACAGTGGTTGACCAGAGAATTGCGGGTGATTCAATTAGAGCAACTGTAAACATCAATCTTCCTTCAAACCTGCCATCCGGCAATTATAAGCTGCGTGTTATGGCAATTGAAAAATGGGTTATCTATACAACACCGCCCGGTTCAAACGGAGAAACCGTTTTTGAGCATGTGTTCAGGAGAGCTTATCCAAATACAACCGGCACAACATTTAACGGTTTAGCAGGTAACCAGCAGTTTGTGTTTACTTACAAAAAAGATCCCGTGTGGAAAGATACATCAATGATAACAATTGCATTTATTCAGAATGATAATAATAAAGAAGTGCTGAATTCAGGCAAAGGCTCATATTTCCCTGTGGGAATAAACAATAATAATACAGGCGTACCAGCTGATTATTCACTTTCGCAGAATTACCCGAACCCGTTCAACCCCGTGACCAATATCAATTTCAGCATTCCCGCAGCTTCGGATGTGAAGCTTGCTGTTTACGATATGCTAGGGCGTGAAGTATCGCTTCTTGCAAACGGCAGGTTTGATGCAGGCAATTATACGATCGATTATGACGCATCAAACTTAACAAGCGGAATTTATTTTTATACAATATCAGCCGGCTCATTTACCGAAAC
>CAZQYL010000017.1:2511-13356 GCA_964597425.1 uncultured Ignavibacteriales bacterium
ACTTAACAAGCGGAATTTATTTTTATACAATATCAGCCGGCTCATTTACCGAAACGAAGAAAATGATACTGGTTAAATAGATTTTTACATACTTTTTGACTTTAACGGCAGGCAAAAACCTGCCGTTTTTTTTGAACACAGATAAATCCAAACCTGCCGGGTCTAATAATTTACTTTGTCATTCCTGCGAAAGCAGGAATCTTGTTTAAAATTGGCGTGAATCGTGTTGTTAAGACTTTCGTCCCGACACAAATCGTGAATGAAATAATCAGTGAAAATCAGTCCCGTCAGTGTTATCCGTGTTCTGTTTCTTTTTATGGACTTGACACTGTAAATAGCATATAGTATATTAATGGCAGTATGCTAAAAGCATATAGCTGTATCCGGTAAGGGTTATCCTTCAGGATTTCAAATATTTTCCAGCCGATGCGAATAATTAGAAAATGCAGATTTGGTAAAATTTTGAACTTTTCCAATCTTCCGGCCTTTCACATAAAATACGCCCAAAGACTGGAATTCCCGCAATTCCGTTATGGAAACACCATTCTAATCGGTCAACAAATAATTTTTTATGCTGAATTTCTGGAATTCCAGTCTTTCATTCTATGACCCGCTTTGGTACGCCATGGCGGATTTGGAATGAAAAAAGATCGGTGAAAATCAGTATTATCCGTGTCATCAGTGTTCTATTCTTCTCCATGTTTATGTGGGCTAATATATTCTTAAAACCTTTGATAATTTATTTCTATATTTATAGATAACTGATCTGAAATTTGGCGAAAATCTGCAAATACCTGCTTTTGTTAATTGCTGTATTTATAACAAATACCGCTATTTATGCACAATCCGATTCTGTAAGACGTTCGATTGACAGCGTAAAGCTCACCGGCGATACTATTAACAGGGGCACGGATGAAAATATCGAAATGCTGCTTGAAAACCAGACTGAAGATGCGGAGGATTCAAAGCTGCTTGAACAGATGCTGCAGCTTGAAGCAAATCCTGTGGACATAAATTCCGCCGGCACCAACGACCTGCAGAAGATCCCCTATATCGATGCGATAATTGCAACCAAGATACTTGAATACCGCAGCAAGAATAAAAAATTTTACACAGTTGCGGAATTAAGGTATGTTGAAGGAATTGATGATGACCTTTACGGTAAAATTAAGAAGTATGTAATTGTAAAAAGCTCAACAGTCGATTTTGTTAAGGATGAATTCGGCATTATACAGAAGATAAAAGACAGCAAAAAGGGTTTGCTGAGCAATATTTATTTTGAAATGCGTACGCGTTTTTCCAATGACCTGCAGCCAAGCAGGGGATATCTTGAACCGGGTAAATATCTCGGCCCGAGACCAAAATTCTATAACAGGTTTATTGCCCGTTACACACAGGGCGGATATATTTTCACGGGAAGCCTGCTTGCTGAAAAGGATCCTGGTGAGCTTAACTGGGCTGATCATGTAGGCGGCTTTGTAGAAATGAAATCACATATCATACTTAATCATTTGCTGGTTGGTGACTATACTCTTGAATTCGGGCAGGGCATAACGCTTTGGGGCTCGTATTCATTTTCAAAGGGCAGCGATGCAGTTTCAGGTATGAAGAAAAAAGGCGATGATATTGATTCATATAACTCGGTGAATGAAGTACAGTACTTCCGCGGGGTAGCCGGTAAATTAAAACTGCCTTCATCTATTGGAGATTTCAGCCTCTTCGGGTTTTATTCAAATAACAGTATTGATGCATCAATTGATACAACGCTTAACCAGCTTTCAAGCGAGTATGAAGATGGCTACCACAGAACACAATCAGAAATCGACAGGAAAAATTCAGGTAAAGAAAGACTCTACGGCGGCAGGTTATTTTTTGAATCGAAATTTTTTGGAACAACTAAACTTGGTTTAACATATTACAATTCTGAATACAGCAAGCCGTTTGAGTACAAGGGGCTGTATGATTTTAACGGTTCCAGATCAAATGCGCTGGGTGTTGATTATGATATTGTCATAAAAAATGTAAATGTGTTCGGCGAGTGGACAAGAAGCTACACTGATATTGTTGGCGGTGTAACCGGCGTGAAATTCCTTTTCTTTAAGCTAGCCGATGTTGTATTCATGGTAAGGAATTACCCGAAGAACTTTATCAGTCTGCATTCATACGGTTTTGGCGAGCAAAGCGGTACATCGCAGAATGAATTCGGGATATATTCAGGCATTAGGTTCAAGATCGGCAAATTGGCAATTGTAAATGCGTATTTTGACCAGTATAAATTTCCCTATGCGACATTCTACAATCCGGTGCCAACAACCGGCAGGGATTTTATGACGTACACCCAGTGGAATGTAACACGCAGCCTGACTTTGTATACTAAATATAAGAACGAAGTTAAAGAAGATGTGACCTCTGTTATAAACAGCAGCGGTTTTGAAGAAGATAAAATTTACGAACGGGGACAGACCAATTACCGCCTGCAGTTTGATTATGATATTTTTAAAACTTTCCGCGTGCGCAGCCGTTTTGAATATGTTTTTGTTGATTACCAGGGTTACCACACCGCTGAAAAAGGATTGATGTTCTTTTCAGATTTCAGGGTTGTTCCGTTCAAAGATATTGTGCTTGACGGAAGATTCATAATTTTCCAAACTGACTCTTTTGATTCACGCATTTACGAATACGAAAATGAGCTCAATGGTGTTGTATCAAACCAGGGACTTTACGGCAAAGGCAGAAGGTGGTATTTGATGCTTAAGTACCGGCCATATAAATTCCTTGAGCTATCGGCAAAGTACGCTGAAACAATCATTGAAGGAGCTAAGTCAACGGGCTCAGGTAACGATGAAATTATGGGTGACCTCAAAAACCGCTTCTCGCTTCAGCTTGATATTAAATTTTAACTTTCTTTAACATTTTCAATTCCTTATCTGATGCAACATACCTGCTGATTGAATAAAATTAATGACATAATAGAGCTTTTACGGGAAGAATTCCCGGGGCTTGACCCAAGGCCCGGCAAGGCAGACCCTTTGGATATACTGATAGCCACAATGCTCTCACAAAATACCACCGATAAAACCAGCTACAGGGCTTTTATGAATCTCAAGAATGATATCGGCAGCTGGGAAGATGTATTGAACGCTCCGCTTGGTAAAATTAAAAAGGCGATCAGGGTATGCGGACTTACTAACCAGAAATCTGCGGCAATTAAAAAACTGCTCAAAGAGCTGAAACAAAAACACGGCAAGTTAAGCCTTAAGTACCTGGGTAAACTGAGTGATGAAAAGATCTACGAAGACCTTCTGCAGTATGATGGCGTTGGTTTAAAGACAATATCCTGTGTTATGGCTTTCAGCCTTGGACGGGATGTATTCCCGGTTGATACGCACGTTCACCGTGTAACCAACAGGCTGGGAATTGTAAACGCTATAACTCCGGTTAAAACTTTTGAGCAGGTGAAGGATAAAATTCCCGAAGGTAAAAAATTTTTACTGCATACACTGCTTATAAGGTTTGGCAGGAAAATTTGCCGCTCGCAGAATCCGCTTTGCGGAAGCTGCAGGCTGTATGACTTGTGCAGTTTCAGGGAAAAGGAGTTTTATGCTGAAAAACAGGACTTGATGAAGAATAAAACAGTTCCGGTTGATAATAATTTTATAATTTTGGAGCACGTGTAAGATGCAGTTCGATAAGAGCAGGGTAAATAAAATATTGATAATTAAGCCGCAGGCAATAGGAGACGTATTGCTTTCAACCCCTGTAATTGAAAATATGCGCCATCACTTCCCCGATGCTGAAATTAATTTTTTGACCCAGAGCTATTGCCGCGAAGTGCTTGAAGGGAATCCATACCTTAACAGGGTGCTTACATACGATATCGGGAAGGGTGACAGTTCATACTGCCTTATCAGGAATATACACAACCAGAAATATGATCTTATCCTGGATCTGTTCGGAAATCCGAGAACTGCAATAATAGTGTTTAACAGTGATGCCCGTTACAGGGTTGGGTTCAGGTTCAAATGGAGAGCGCTTGCCTACAACATCAAGGTTAAGCCCAGAAGCAGTGAAGTGCATAACATAGAGTTCAACCTTGATGCAGTTAGAGCGCTTGGACTGGATGTAATTTCAAACAAACCAAAATTTTACCTCAACGGTGTTCACAAGGAATTTGCGGAAGAGTTCTTTAAGAAGAATGATCTGGCAGGCAAACAGGTAATAGGATTTAACCCAAGCGGCACATGGCCAACAAAAGTATGGAATGAAGAAAAATGGGCTGAGCTTGGAAGGATGTTCAGCAAAGATGCACGCATATTATTATTTTGGGGATACGATAAAGAAAAAGAACTTGCTGTAAGGATACAGCAGGCAATTGGTGATAATGCGGTACTGATACCGGAAGTTAACTTAAAGTACATGGCTGCATTGATAAAGAAGTGCAGGTTGTTTGTTACCAATGATACGGGTCCGATGCATGTTGCCTGGATAAGCGGCGCAAATACAGCTGCGATATTCGGTCCGACAAATTCAAATTTACAGGGACCCGAGAGCAAAAACTCACTGGTAATCAAAAATGATACATTGAATTGCCTGGGCTGCAACTTAACACAGCTGAGCGAGTGCCCGAATGAACATAAATGCATGAACGGGCTTAGTGCTGATTCTGTATACGCCAAACTATTGGGATTTATGAAATTAAACAAGCAATAAGGAACTTATTGCAGGCATATCTTCGTTTAATTATTGTTGTTAAAAATAGAAGGAAATTCATTTTGTTTAAAATTAGGTTATTAGCAGTAGTTATTGTTTTGGCGGCAGGAAATCTAGCTTTCAGCCAGAATGCATTTGAAGACGCCCTGAACAAGGCGGCATCAGAAAATAAACGGGTAGTAATTGATGTTTACACTGACTGGTGCGGCTGGTGCAAAAAAATGGATGCTGAAGCTTACAGTAATTCTGAAGTAAAGAAATTACTTGAAGATAATTTTGTGGTTTACAAACTTAATGCCGAAGGTAAAGAGAAATTAACATATAACGGTAAGAAGTATACTGAAGAAGAGCTATCCTATTACTTTGAAGTGTTCAGCTTCCCGACAACTATATTTCTTGAGCCTGACGGCAAAGTGATATCATTTAAGTATGATAATTACCCGATGAAAAATATTCCGGGCTATGTTAAGACCGATGAGTTCAAAAAACTGCTTATCTTTTTCAGAGATGGCAAGTACAAAGATATTGATCTGAGCACTGTAATATAGTATAACAGTATTTTATAATATAAAAGAAACTAAAAACATCAGGCGGGTTAATTAACCCGCCTTATTTAATTCAATTTGAATTGTTAAGAAAGAGGTATCAGTATTATTAGGACATCTTAAATTCTGTTAGATAGATATTAAGCAGAGCGCATTTTTGCTTAAATTTTGTGTTTTTTCTTAATTTAAACCAAACAAAACCCTTATATAACATTAATCCAATTTCGCAATTTTTGTATAATTAGAATATAATTATAAGGAATTTTAACGAAAAAATGAAAATAAAGTACTTACTTTTTACGGCACTCTTAATTTGTGCATTCTCGCTGAATGTATTTGCACAGGATAGCAAAATTACAGGCAAAGTTCTTGATGGTGCTAACGGCAGCGTGCTGCCTGACGCAGTCCTGAAGATCGAAACTCTGAATAAAGGAACAGCGTCTGATCTTGACGGTAAATTTACATTTGATAATATCGCCTCAGGTGAGGTGAACGTAAGAGCATCATATGTTGGATATGTTTCTCAGATAGTGAAAGTCAACATTAAATCAGGTGAAGTTGTTAATCTTGATTTTGTGCTGCAGCCTGAAGGAACATTGACCGATACTGTTACAATTGAAGCAACAAGGATACAGAACAACGAAGCATCAATGCTGCTTAAGCAGCAGAAGGCTGAAAATATCCAGGATGGTATTTCAAGCCAGCAGATAAAAAGAACCGCTGATGCTACAAGCTCTGACGTATTAAAAAGAATTGTCGGTGTATCTATAATTGATAATAAATTTGTTTTTGTTAGAGGTACCAATGAACGATACAGCGCAACTACACTGAATGGTGTTATTCTCCCAAGTACTGATCCTGAAAAGAAGGCGTTTTCATTTGACCTGTTCCCAAGCAACCTGCTTGATAATATCGTAATATCTAAATCATATACCCCTGATCTTATCGGCAATTTCTCCGGTGGATTGGTACAGGTAACAACAAAGGATTTCCCTGACCAGCTTTCGCTGAATTTCACATCATCTTCATCATATAACACAATTTCAACTGGCAAAAATTTTCTTTCCTACAATGCCGGCGAAAAAAATCTGCTGTTCTTCAATTCCGGAAGAGATAACGGTTCAAGGCAGCTGCCTTCAATTTTCCCCGGGCAGACAGTGCTTTCATCAAATTACAATGTACAGGAAGTTAAAACATTCAGCCGCGCGCTCACAAATAACTGGGCTCAGGAAAGTTCAACAGCCCCGGTTAACGGCGGCTTTCAGCTTTCGCTTGGTAATAACTTCAAGATCGGCAGATCTAACAGTCTGGGAATTTTTGGCGCATATACATACAGCAATACATTCAGCTCAAAAAGTATCGAAAGGCAGAGTTTTTCTGTTGATAATCTGCAGGAATCAAAGTACACCGGCAGCCAGTCAGAATACGCAGTGTTGTGGGGCGGTCTGCTTAATATGAGCTTCAGGGCAGGTGATAATAACAAGTTCAGTTTTAAAAATACTTATGTATTCAATTCAGAAGATGAAACTGAATACCAGGAAGGATTCAATAATCCGCAAACTCAGGATAGAAAGCTTTACTCAACAAAATTTGTTGAGCGTGATATGCTTTCTTCACAGCTATCAGGTGAGCATTTCATAAGCTCATTAGGAAAATTAAGAATAACGTGGCGCGCATCTTACTCTGAAGCCGATAGAGATGAGCCTGATTACAAGACATTACGTTACCAGAAAGAGATAGGCACAGAAGGCAGATACTACGCATCGCTCAGTACAGGCGAGCCTAATTCACTCGGTGGCGGCAGGTTCTTTTCATGGTTAAAAGATATAAACCGTTCAGTTGAATCAAATTTTGAGTTCAATTTTAAACCTGTAAAGAAAGTTGAAGTAAAAACAAAGGTCGGTGTATTTTACAACAGAAGTTCCAGGGATTTCAGTGCTAGATTGTTCGCACCGAAATTAGTTGACGCGAATAACTTCGCTTTGATCTACCTTTCACCTGATTCTTTATTTATGCCTGAAAATATTGATACCAACAAAATTTTGTATTATGAGCTGACAAGGAAGTCAGATTCATATGTTGCCACCGAGGATCTTGCTGCCGGATATATGATGATAGATGTACCGTTAGGAAAATTAAGAACAGTTATCGGCGCAAGACTTGAATCAAACCTGAGCAAATTAAGCTCATTTGACCAGATTGGAGAACCGATACAGAGGAATGTAAATAAGAATGATGTTCTTCCTTCGGTGAATTTGACGTATGCACTCAGCCCGCAGATAAACCTGCGCGCAGGTTATTACCAGTCAATTTCTAGACCGGAGTTCAGGGAAATAGCGCCGTTCAGCTTCTATGACTTTGCTGAGCAGATATTCACCATTGGTAATCCTGATCTTGAGCGTAACCTGATAAGAAATTATGACCTGAGGTTTGAATACTTCCCGTATGCCGGCGAAATAATTTCGTTGAGCCTGTTCTATAAAAAGTTCGATTCACCAATAGAAGAAGTATTCGTGCCGAACTCCGGAGCAGATAACAGGGTTAAATCATACCAGAACGCCAAAGGCGGAGCAAATAATTACGGCATTGAGCTTGAAGCACGTAAGAACCTTGGTTTCATCTCAAAACATCTGAAATATTTTTCACTTAATACCAATATTTCTGTAATAAATTCCACAGTAGATCTTTCAGGCATCGGTTCAACTGTAACTAACCTTGAAAGAAGACTGCAGGGACAGTCACCCTATACAATTAATATGGGGCTGTACTACGATAATTCAGATCTTGGCACCAGCGTAAATCTATCATATAACCGATTCGGTAAAAGGATATCCGAAGTTGGCCTTGAAGGACTTTCAGATATAGAAGAGAACGGCAGGGATGTGATTGATCTCTCCGTCATGCAGAGACTCTTCAAGAATTTTGAAGTAAAGTTTACCGTAAAAGATATACTTGCCCAGGACTATCTCTTCACACAAACAGTTGGCGGAAAAGAAGAGATGTTCAAAAAAATAAATGCCGGAACAGGTTACTCGCTTAGCCTTTCTTTCAAGTATTAATATGGACTGATTGTTAAGAGTCAGTTAAGAGATTAGGATAAATCCCGCTAAATCAGCGGGATTTTCTATTTTCTGTTAAGATATATTCACAGTACATTAACATTTCCTTATTGGCTGCCTAACACTTAAATCTTAAATTTGTCTAATATCAAAATTAAAAATCAGTAAATAAAGCAAACCCCAGAGAAAGGATTTAAAATGCTTAAACAATTTCTATTAGCTGTAGTATCGGTAATAGTGTTAGGCTCATCAGTATTTTCAAATACATGGACTGATACTTTAACCGGAAATATTACTTCAAATGTTACACTCCAAAACACAAAAAGATACCTTATGCTTGGTACAGTATTTGTAAAATCAGGCGGAACGCTTAATATACCTGCCGGCACACAAATATTCGGCGATAAGAGCTCCAAAGGAACACTCGTAATTGAAAGAGGCGGCACAATTAACGCAAACGGAAATGCATTGGCGCCAATAGTTTTCACAAGCGCTCAGCCGGTTGGCACAAAAGCAGCAGGTGACTGGGGCGGAGTTGTTATTCTTGGCAAAGCAAGAATAAACACTGCATCAGGTTCCGATACTGCGGCTATTGAAGGTATATCACCATCAGTTTACTATGGCGGAACAAATGACGCAGATAATTCAGGTACATTCAGGTATGTGAGGATTGAATATTCGGGAATTGCACTCTCGCCAAACAATGAAATAAACGGTTTAACAATGGGCGGAGTTGGCTCAGGGACAACAATTGAATACATTATGGTTGCTTACAATGGTGATGATTCATTTGAGTGGTTTGGAGGTACAGTTAACTGTAAATATTTAATTTCATATTTCCCGGTTGATGATGAGTTTGATACAGATTTTGGCTACAGAGGCAAACTTCAGTTCCTGCTCGGCATCAGGAAACCAAGCGTAGCTGATATCAGCGGTTCAACATGCTTTGAGTCAGATAACAATAACGGACCGAACAATAATACACCAAGAACCCAGCCGTTATTTTCAAACGTTACATCAATTGGTCCAAAACAGTATGATACATCAGTTGTGAATCCTAACTATACAAGAATGGGACATTTGAGAAGGAATTCATTGATCAGTATCGTTAATTCAGTTGCAATGGGCTGGCCAACAGGTGCATATTATGATGGTTCAGGTGTAACATGCGCGGTACAGAATGATACTTCAAGAGTAAAAGCAAATGTATTTGCAGGTTTATATACACTCGCAAGTTCAACAAATGCGGGCTGCGGCTTTGATGCTTCCGCTTATACCAATTCAAACAATACAATTTTCGCAGCGATCACCGGTGCATTGTTAAACAGCCCGTATTCAGGTGTATCTACAGGTAACTACTCTCCTGCAAATTTCTTCCCGGCAGGGGGTTCACCTGTTTTAAACGGCGCTAATTTCACATTACCGGGTATGAACGATCCTTTCTTCACTCCAACAACATACCGCGGTGCATTTGACCAGAATAGTACATGGGCAAATGACTGGACAAACTTCAGACCTGACACCGTTAATTATAAAGTTATTGGAATTTCACCTATCAGCAATATAGTACCAAAATCATACAGCTTGCAGCAGAACTATCCTAACCCGTTCAACCCTACAACAAACATTAAGTTTGATGTTGCAGCCAACGGTTTTGCAAAACTTGTAATATTTGATGTACTTGGCAGAGAAGTAGCTACACTTTTAAGCGAAGAACTCAAAGCAGGGCAGTATGCGGTTAATTATAACGCATCAAATCTGCCAAGCGGTGTATATTTATACAGGTTAACAGTTGATGGAAAAAACTCAACATTTGTAGATACTAAAAAGCTTGTTTTAGTGAAATAACAGCTATTCAACACCATTTTTTCAAATGATCATCGTATTTCCCCAAAACCCCGTTTTTAACGGGGTTTTTTTCTATTCCCTATCATCTCAAGTATAACGTAAGTCATATTTATACAATATCCTGATAGATATAATTGTAGCAGAGATTCTTAATAATCAGGGGTATATTTCTATGAAACTCAATTATATCTTTGCCGGCTTACTACTGATAAATTCATTTCTGTTTACACAAAGTAAAACCACGGACTATTACAGGGTGATCCTTTTATCACTGAAGTCCGGCTATCATACCGGCTATGATCTGCAATATGACCAGGGATTTCCCGATGGTGCGGTTTTTGACGGTTCAATTGCACTTGGTGTAAGTAAAAATATTATACTTGGTGTGAATTTTGATTACTGGAAAAGGGATAACGTAGTTACACATCCTTCACTTACAAATATCACAGTTACTAAAAATTACAGCGGATACGGATACAGGTTTTTTGTACAGTACAGGAATACATTCTTAAGGCACCTGGATCTTTATATTGATGCCGGGTTGGGTCGTTACAAAATATCTTATGACTATGTGTATAAAGATATCTACAGCTCAAACTACAATTATTACATGAATGCAGGCTTTAGTATTGGTGCAGGTTATAGATTCAGTAAGCTTTTCAGTTTGAATGCCGAAATATCAT
>CAZQYL010000017.1:13456-18153 GCA_964597425.1 uncultured Ignavibacteriales bacterium
ATTGGTGCAGGTTATAGATTCAGTAAGCTTTTCAGTTTGAATGCCGAAATATCATATTATAAACAGATAGATTTTGATCTGGGCGGCTCAAGTTCTGCTTTCACAACTAACATTAAGTTCGGGCCTGTTTTTTATATTCAATTGAAATAGTGTAAAATACTGAATTTGAATGATTTTTAAGCTAAACCCCGTTAAAACGGGGTTTTCTTTTTTAGAGAGTTACAATTTGTTTTTAATTTAAAATTCTGTTAATTTAGCATATTCAACTGGGTACAATTCATAAATAAAGGAGAAAAAAATGAGAATAACAAAATTTACAATTTTGTTGATGCTGGTTTCGGTATTTCTTGTCGGTTCACTGCAATCACAGGTTAAAACTAAAACCACCAGTTACTGGAAAAAATCAGCTGCGTTTATTATTGAATGGAATTTTTCATATTCACAGCCGCTTCCGAATATGAGCGGTGAAATGGGTGAGCAGTTTAAATTCAAAAATTATGGTGTAAAAACAGGATTTGGAAGCCAGATATATTTTAAACTGGTAACCGATAAAAAAGGAAAGATACGCCCATATATGACACTGGGGTATGACCTCTTCCTGAATACAGATAACACTGCAGCATATATTCCTGCAAATGTTCTGAACCAGTGGCCGCAGGATAGCTCTGTGAATACCTCTGTTTCAGGTAAATCAAAAATGTACCTGCATAATTTTTCTGCTGCACTTGGTTTTGAATATGCATTCTATAACAAAACAAAATGGACACCGTATGTTAATTTTGATTTTGGTTTGAATATGATATTTGGCACCTACAAACAGACACCGGCCAGCACAGGAGTTGAAATATCTTATACATACAAAAATGCCCCCAGATTAGGATTAGGTCTTGGTGCAGGCGTTAATGGCAGGCTTACAAAGAACTTTGGTCTGGCATTTGGCGTGAAATACAAATTGCCTAACCTGCTTTTAAAGGATTCCAAACTATCTACTGAAGTTAACAAGATGTATATCAACGATAAGGAAGATATTGCATTGAGTCCGAATCTATCGAAAGACAGGAATATGATGTATCTGCAGATATATCTTGGAGCAACATTTTTTATAGGTAAAAAATAAGAGCTTTAAATAAGATCTTTTTATCATACCCCGCTGATTTCAGCGGGGTTTTCTTTTACCTTACGGAATAATATCAATCCAGCCGCAAAGAATATTATTAAAGAAAGTACAGCGTACCTTTGATTTCCGGTAATCCATGAAACTAAACCGAATGTTAATGGACCCAAAATAGTTGAAGTTTTTTCAAACAGGCTGTAAAATCCGTATAGCTCTGTTTTCTTTTCATCAGGAATAAGTCTCCCGAAAAAGCTGCGCGATAGCGCCTGCGAAGAGCCAAGAAATGCCCCCGCAAACGCACCAATGATAAGGAAAGTGGTTTTATCGTTTACAAAGTAAACCGATAGTGTCAATACAGCCCAACTGATAATAATGAATATAAGCGTTTTCTTTGTGCCGGTCCTGTCAGCTATCCAGCCAAATAAAAATGAGCCCAATAGCGCAGTTACCTGAACAATTATGAAGAACAGTATCAGATCAGCAATTGAAAAATTAAGTGTTGTTTGTGCGAAATTAGCTGAAAAGAATATAATTGTATTAACACCATCAATGTATAGAAAATATGAAAAAAGGAACATCCTGATGTTTTTGTAATTCTGAATATGCCTGAGTGTATCAAGTGTTCGTTTAAACCCTATCTTGATGAAATTCGGATGTTCGCCGATAATCTCTTTTTTCTTTTCCTTTACAAAGATGAAAATAGGCAGAGAAAAGACAAGGAACATAACAGCACACGCTATGAAGGTCAGCCTGGGAGTATCCTGCAGTACAATTACCGCTGCGAGCGAAGCCAAGGAACCCAGATATCCAATAGCATAGCCGAGCGAAGATACTTTGTTGTAATTTTTATATTCTGATATTTCTTTTATAAATGCGTCATAGAAGCCGAGCCCCGCCTGGAAACCGATATTTGCCAATATGAAAAGTATCATTCCCCAAAGTATCATACCTTCGGTTATGAAGTAAAGAAACGCAGTTGAAATGATGCAAAGGAACGTGAAGAAGAACAAATACTTCTTTTTACTGCTGTAGTGATCGCTTGCCGCGCCAAGCACCGGGCTTAATACGGCAACAAGTATCATAGATATATTTATTGCTGTTGACCAGTAAAGATCGCCAACAGGCTGATTGCCTGCAACTACTTTTTTAAAGTAGATCGCGTAAACAAATGCAACTATTATTGTTGCGAAAGTTGAATTGGCAAAATCGAAAAGGGACCAGTTGAAAACATCTTTGGTAAACCATTTGTTTCTGGATGAAGGTTCTGCCATTAATTAAAAGATTAAGTTTCTGATTACTCTTTTTTAGCTGACAGGGTGTCTTTTGCCGGTTATTAGACCTTTACCTTTTTTTGTAATGAGTTTTTCTTTCTGAAGTTTTTCCAGAATTGCATCCAGCACGCCGTTCACAAATTTACCTGAATTCCTGGTGCTGAAATCCTTGGCGATATCAATTGATTCATTAATTGATACTTTTGGCGGGATATCTTCAAAATGGAAAAATTCCGTTAAACACATTTTAATGATAATTGAATCTATAAGCGCAATGCGCTCCATATCCCAGTTATCTACTGTTTCGGTAATAATTGTTTCGTACTTTTCGTCGTTATCTATTGTGTACTTTATAAGGTCTTCGCAGAACTTTCTGTCATCTTTTTTTTCGAGCTCTTCGAACTGAAGCTGCTTAACCTGATCGATCGGGTCGCCGGTAAGCTTATATGCATAAAGAACCTGCAGTGATTTTTCGCGTAAATGCCTTCTTGTTAATGCCATCTGCAAAGATAATTTATCCTATGCCAAATAACCAGAACAAAATTACTGCAAAACTTTCCTTTATGCAGAAATTGAAAGATGATTCTGTTGATAGGGGTGTTTCTGACGCTACAGTATAAACGTTAATGCCGAAAAATTTACATATCTGCTTTGTGCGAAGCAGGTGGAAATTATCACTTATAATTACAATATCTTTCCAGTTGTTCTTTTTATACAGATTGTTGTTCAGGTATTGGATCTGTTCCAGGGTAGAATTGGATTTATTTTCTATATATATGTTTCTCTCAGGAATCCCTTTTTTAAGCAGTTCCTTTTTTGATACTTCTGCCTCAGTCATCTCTCCCGGCGCTCCGCCGCCGGTTAGAATGATATTTTTAATTATACCCGCTTCATATAGTTCATATCCTTTGTTTATTCTCTCACGCAGAACCGGTGAAGGGCGGTTTCCGCCCCAGACTGCCGCCCCAAGGACTGTACCTGCATCAACGGTTTTTTTTGTGTTCTTCAGTGTATGGTAATCATCGGAATAATTATAAGCGAATAAAAATACTATGCCGTAGGCTGCCGCCATAATTAATAATGTCACCCATATGCTCCTGAAAATGTAAAATTTCATTAAGACAGTAAATGAAATTACGCATGCAGATACTGCAATAAATAAATGTATGATAGCGAATATAGAGAGAGTGATTGTTTGTATTCCCTTTTGCGAAAGTGTCACAAGATTTTCATAGAATGTTTCACGGGGTATCCTGCCCTGGAAAAAAGCGAACGCAAGAAGCAGAAGCGATATTACTGAAAATATGACAAGGGTCCTTAAAGCATTTCGGTTAACTTTGCCTGATTGCAGTGCAATGTTGATTATAGCAATTATTGATATAAGGCATATTGTTATCCAGAATAAATTACCTGTATATAAAATATTAAAACCGGATACAAAACTTGAAAGGAAACTGCGTGACAGCATTGATGTATACGAAGAGTTAAGCCAGTATTTATATGCTTCCATGAACAACAGAATGAACATTTCGTAACTGATAAGCCAGAAGATTATCAGTTTATTGCCGGAAGACGGTTTAGAATTACCCAATCAGAAAAGTTGAATTTTTATCAAATGAATATATAAATATACTAACTTAGGTTAAAAGTTTCGTGTATTTCTTTATATATAAGACTAAAATAGTCGTAATTAAGAAAATCAAAAATTCAAGTCTTTAATATCTGAATTGATAAAAAAAACATAAACAGGCAATATTGGACTAAATCAGTCTAATATTTAAAGGACGGGCTGATTTTCAGTCAAGTAGAATAAAAACCCATAGGCATAGAGGTTTGTATCAGCCTGTCCAAAATTTAACAAAACCATGAAAAGAACATTACTTATAATCATTCTGTTTATCACCACCCTGAATATCTATTCAAATGAACGTAAGTTTGGCTATATTTATCAAAGCGGCGTGCTGGGCAAAGGCAACCGTGAGCTTGAAATATGGACTACTGCAAGGATAGGCAAAGATATACCTTATTACGCGAGAACCGAACACCGTATGGAATTTGAATGGGGTATAACCAACAGGCTGCAGACTGCATTCTACATTAACTTCAGGAATACCAGCCAGGATAACGGCACAGGTATGACAAGTAAGTTTGAGTTTAAAGGAATTTCAAGTGAGTGGAAGTACCAGGTATCAAGTCCTACAAAAAATGCCGTGGGATTTGCCTTATACGGTGAGGTTGGGCTGAATACTGATGAAGCTGAACTTGAAGCTAAACTCATTTTTGATAAAAAGATTAAAAAGAGTACTTTTGCG
>CAZQYL010000018.1:0-1749 GCA_964597425.1 uncultured Ignavibacteriales bacterium
ATGTTAAGGAGTATATCAAGATGTTGTTGGTGAACTTCCTCTGCTAAAGCAGAGTAAGTCTTAAAACACCAACAACGGGGAAATGTATTAAAATTAGCATTACGAAACTGGGGTTTCGTAATGAGGGTTATACCCCCTCCAGCTCCCCCTTGCAGGGGGAGAAGTATTCGAAGTTACTTCTTACCCTTCAAATGAGAAAGCTTGGCGATGTAAAGTGGATTTGTTCCGCAGCAGCCGCCAATCAATCTTACGCCCATGGATTTCCACTTCTGTGCATACTTCATGTATTCATCCGGAGTTACAGTGCGTTTCATGGGATCATTTTCTTTATGCTTGGGGTCAGCTTTGTAATTTGGGTCGCCAATATTAGCATAGACGCCTAAAGGAATTTCCGTCATTGTTTTTAGTTGAGCTATAACGGGCTCAACCATATGCGGATGAATGCAGTTTATGCTGAGAATATCAGGGGTATATTTATTGATAATGCTAACAGCTTCGCTTATAAGTTCACCTGAGAAGAGCTCTTTATCGTTTCGGGGAGTAATACTTAAAATGGAATCAAGTCCGAATTTATGTACCTGGTTCAGCACTGCGGAAATTTCGCGAATGCTTGTCAGAGTTTCAGCTATAAATATATCAACACCGGCATCGGCAAGATTTTTCATGTGCTCATAGTGTTCGGTGCAAAGAGTATCTGTATCTGGGGTAAGATCCGGCCTGTAGCTGTCTTCAAGAGGAGCAATACAGCCTGCAACAATCACTTCGTCTTCTTCGGCGGCTATCATAACAGCATCTTTGGCAAGGTCAACAGCATCTGAGGTAAAATGCATTGCTGTTTCAGCAAAATCATACTCTTTGTAATGATAATCAGCTTTTTGGTATGTCCTCCGCTGAGTTCGGAAAGTGTTGGTGGTAACAATATCCGCGCCGGTATCGATATTATCAATATGTATGTGGCGAACCGTATCGGGTTTATCTATTAGTGCCTGCGCGCTCCATAACGGAAGCTTAACGCTCACTCCCCTTGTCTGAAGTTCAGTACCCATTGCACTATCAAGTATGATAGTTCTGCCAGTTGCGAGAAGTTCTTTTAGTGCGCCCATGATAATATTTTTAATTGGGACTAAAGTCCCGTTTTTGGGGAATCTTTAATCCCCGCTCTAAAGAGCGGGGCTAATAAATATTTTTTAATTCAGCTCCGTTAGGAGCTGTATGTTTGTAGAATCAGAACAAAAACGATTTGAGCTCCCCAGGAGCGGCATATCAAAAATGCAGTCAAAAGAATTATTTAACCAAATTGATCAATTCAGCTAAAACCGGAGCGAATGCTTTTTCTGCCTTGGCCCTGTACTTATTTTTTTCTTCCGGCGAAATTTCAACAAGCCTGTCGGCAACCAGCTCCCGGGTTAACATACAAAATGCTGCGCATTTCATACCAGCGTGAACCATTGCGATATTTTCAGGAACGAGTGAGTAACCCAGAATATCAGCGCCAATCTCACGGTAAAACCTGCATTCAGCTTCTGTTTCTGTTTCGGGTCCCGTGACACCTAAATAAACCGAAGGATAAACCTCAAATTTCTTTTCTCTCAAAAAAGCCGTAATATTATCATACCACTTTTCATCATAGGGATTACTCATATCAGGGAACCTTGTGCCCAATGAATCATCATTTTCACCAATTAACGGATTATCACCCATTAAGTTTATGTGATCATATACCATGGCTACTCCACCGGTTTTATGGCG